>CAZIWJ010000130.1:0-9998 GCA_964542855.1 uncultured Roseivirgaceae bacterium | reverse complement strand
ACCGCAGTTTTTTTTCATTGACCGAAATATTTGTTCAATGACCAGCATATTTTTTTAAAGACCGAAATATTTTTTCGAACGACCGCCGTATTTCTTTGATGACCGAAGTTTTTTTTCGATGACCAAAATATTTGTTCCATGCCCCGGTTACGAGGTTGCGCACAACCACGCATATAAAGCCGGTTGGTTTTCCTTTTCTTTATCCCCCATTTCGAAACCTAATTTCACCAAACCATCCTGTTCCAGGAATATGTTATGAATTGTTAATGTGCATCGGTAAGGGTATTTCTTTTAATCTTTTACTCCTTAGTCTATTTTAGTAGCAAAAATCAACTGATATGCGTCACATCCATTTATTCCTGTTTATTTTTCTGTTGTTAACCGCCTGTAAGCAAACACCTACTACCGATACATTTGAAGAAAATACAGCCCAACTCCGCAACCCTGAACTGAAACCCTTTTACCATAATGTAGCTTCCGGCGATCCTTTGCAGGACCGTATTATTCTCTGGACTCGCGTTACGCCGGAAACCCGGATCCCTGAAATTGAGGTGGAATGGGAAATTGCTACCGATGCCGAATTTACCTCCCCGGCCGGTTCGGGAACGGTAACCACCGGACCGCAGCGCGATTACACCGTTAAGGTGGATGCGCAAAACCTGCAGCCGGGAACGCAGTACTTCTACCGTTTTAAGGCAATGGATGCCACTTCCCCGGTAGGGAAAACCACGACGGCTCCCGAAAAAGCCAGTGAAGTAAAATTTGCTGTCGTAAGTTGCAGCAACTATGAATTTGGCTATTTTAACGGTTACGGCCGGGTAGCTGACGAAGATGGACTCCACGCCGTTATTCACCTGGGCGATTACATCTACGAATACGGAACCGGCGTTTATGGCGATACCACGATAGGCAGGATTCACATCCCCGACCACGAAATCATTACTTTGCAAGATTACCGCGACCGGTACGCGCAGTACCGGCTCGACCCGGATTTACAGGCTGCACACGCCAACCATCCGTTTATTACTGTGTGGGACGACCATGAAATTTCCAATAACTCCTACACCACCGGGGCGCAAAACCACCAGCCCGGAAAAGAAGGCGACTACGAAACCCGCAAGGCCGCGGCCCGCCAGGTATACTACGAATGGCTGCCCATCCGGGAAAATGAAACCCTGTACCGTAATTTTTCCTTCGGGGAACTGGCCGACCTCGTGATGCTCGACGGCCGGCTGGCCGGACGAACCAAACCAGCCGATAGTATAGGCGACCCTTCCCTGTACAGCGAAGACCGCGCCATGCTGGGCAGCAGGCAGGTAAACTGGTTAAAGGATCAACTAAACTCCTCGAATGCCCAGTGGAAAATAATTGGTAACCAGGTAATCTTCTCCCGGCTCGACTGGGGCTTTCCCGGTTTCCGTATCAACCTCGATTCGTGGGATGGTTACCCCAGGGAGCAGCAACAGCTCGCCGAACTTTTTAAACAAACTGAAGATGTGGTTATTATTACCGGCGATACCCACTCGGCCTGGGCGTTTGAATCGGTAATCGATACGGCCAGTTATAACCGTGAAACCGGGGAAGGGGCTTTTGCCGTTGAGTTTGGCGCCACCAGCATCAATTCCGGGAATTCTAACGAACGGGCGCCCACCGATTCGGTACTGGCCCACGAAAAGAAAATTGTAAATACTTCGGTTAACCCGCACCTGAAATACGCCAATATGCGCGACCACGGATATTTGCTGCTTACCCTTACCCCGGAAGAAGCCAGGGCCGATTACAAGTTTGTGCCTACTCTGAAAGAACGCAACAGCGGGGTGGAAACCCAGCAGTCGATGATGGTAAAATCGGGGGAAGTAAAATTACAGGAGGTAGGCAGTAACAATTCACTGTAAGCATGTAATTTTTCCCGTGGTTAGTTTATAACCGGCAGGTATAATATCATAATATCGTGGTTTCCCTGGATTGAAAAAAGTTCAGCACCGGGTCTTCGCTAAGCGAAGCCTCCTGGCTTGTGCAAAAAAAGCTGAATAACTGCCGGTTATATTGCTCGTGCAGCACTCCCATTTTATGCAGGGCTTTATCCTTCACAGCCAGCATCAGGGTTTTGTTAGCAGTATCACTTAAAATTTTTCATAAAGTAATATGACGTAAATCACTTCATAGGCTCGTTACATTACCGAACTTTCTGAAAAACAGCCAGGTATGAATTCACTCGATGCACTCAGTGAAAAAATTTATCAGGAAGGTGTAGAAAAGGCCCGTAAAGCCTCCGATGAGCTACTTAAAGAAGCGGAGGAGGAAAAGAAAAGAATACTTGCCGGGGCCCGGAAAGAAGCACAAAACATCCGCGACAAAGCCAGGGAAGATAGTGAACAGTTAAAAAGGAGCGTACAAGCCGATATCCGTTTAAAAGGGCGACAGGCTATTTCCGATCTGAAAATACAGTTGCGTCACTTACTCAGCGAGCACCTGCTGGTGAAACCGCTGGATCAGAGCTTTAGTGATCCGGCTTTCCTGCAACAGCTAATTACCCGGCTGGTGGAAGCCTGGCAGGAACGCGATAAACTGGAGGTTTTTGTTCCGGCCGAACTGGAGGAGGAAATTAAAAAAACCCTCGACGCTGATATGGTAAAATACCTGCGGGTAAACGGAGAAAATTTCCCCCATACGGGATTCCGCATTATGCAAACCGATGCCGGGCTGGCCCTCGATTTTACCCCCGAAGCTTTTAGCAAATTTCTTGAACCTTACCTGGAAGAACGTACCCGCAACATCCTGTTCAGAAACCAGCCGCTGACATGAGCCAGTACTATTACCTTGTTGCTTCGTTGCCTGAGCCGGACCCCAGGCTTCCGGTAGAAGAAATCAGCGAAACGCTGGAGCATATTCATAACAACCTGAAAGCAGCCGATGCCTACGCCTGGCGTTACCTGCTGTACCCGCAAGATCACGCAAACCTGGTGCGTATCTTGCTGAACGACGAGCGTCCTTTCCTGCCTTTCGGGTTTTATAACCCCAACCGGTTAACCAGGTACCGGGAAAACCCGGAAGACTTTCCTGCCTACCTGCAACGATTCCTGGAGCAATATACCGACGACCAGTTAGAACCCAACCGCAAATCCCTGCTTACCCGCCTGCACAAACTGTATTTGCAGGAAATGAAACCTCATGCGTTACTCAACCTTTTTATTCAGCAGGATAAGGTAATGAAAACCCTTACTGGCCTTCACTTTGGCGAGCAGCCCGACGATGAAAACAGGGAATGGTTTGTTGCTTCCCGAACTGACTGGCTGGACCGGCAGGATTACCCCTACACCGATAACTGGCTGGAGTTACTGCCGGAAGGAGACCCGGAAAAGCTGATGCAACAGCGAGCACGAATTTACGAAGCTGCCCTGCAAGATGAGGTGCGTTTTTCCTTTTTCAACCTAAACCGGGTGCTGGTTTACACCATCCGAATACTACACACCGGGCTGGAATCCTGGACCCGGCAGCAGCAGGATCGGTATACCCTGGATGTAATGATCGAGCAAATTCTAAATCAACCTACTTCATGACCACAGGAACCATTCAAAGCGTCGTTGCCAACCTGGTTACCGTAGCTGCCGACGGACCGGTGGCCCAGAATGAAATTTGTAACATTTTAAGCCCCGAAACCCACCTTCGGGCCGAAGTAATTAAGGTCCGCGGCCATACTGCTTCGGCCCAGGTATTTGAATCGACCCGCAGCATCCGCGTAGGCATGAAAGTTGAGTTTACCGGCGAGCCGCTAACCGTTGATTTAGGCCCCGGTATTTTGTCGAAAAACTACGACGGGCTGCAGAACGACCTGGAAAAAATGGGCGGGGTTTTCCTGAAAGACGGGGAAGTAACTGCCGCACTCGACGAAGATGTGTTCTATCCCTTCACCCCGCTGGTTGAACCCGGCGATACCGTAATAGCCGGCGACTGGCTGGGCAACGCCAGGGAAAACTGGATCGATCATAAAATTATGGTCCCTTTTTCTTTTCCCGGTACTTACACTGTTACCTCGGTAAGCCCGGAAAACGACTTTACCATTAACCACACAATTGCTGAACTGAAAGATGAAGAAGGGCACATCCACCCGGTTACTATGGTGCAGAAATGGCCGGTGAAGCAGGCTATTCGGGCATACCGGGAGAAGTTACGGCCCTTCACCCTGTTGAAAACCGGCCTGCGGGTATTCGATACCTTTACCCCGCTGGCGGAAGGGGGTACCGGCTACATTCCGGGAGCGTTTGGAACCGGGAAAACCGTATTGCAGCAATCGATTGCCAAATATTGCGATGCCGATGTTATTATCCTGGTTGCCTGCGGGGAACGGGCCAATGAGGTGGTAGAAATCTTCACCGAATTTGCTGAACTGATCGATCCGCGTACCGGTCGGAAACTGAAAGAACGCACTACCATTGTGTGCAACACTTCGAATATGCCGGTTGCCGCCCGTGAAATTTCCGTGTACGTAGGCATGACGATGGCGGAATATTACCGCAGCATGGGGCTAAAAGTATTACTACAGGCCGATTCCACTTCGCGCTGGGCGCAGGCCCTGAGGGAAATGTCGAACCGGCTGGAAGAACTCCCCGGCCAGGATGCCTTTCCGGTCGATTTAAGCTCAACCATTGCTAACTTCTACAGCCGGGCGGGTTACGTTATCCTGAATAACGGGAGTAGCGGGTCGCTCAGCTTCCTGGGAACGGTTTCCCCGGCCGGGGGAAACTTCAAGGAGCCGGTTACCGAATCGACCAAAAAAGTAGCCCGCTGTTATTACGCCCTGTCCCAGCAACGGGCCGACGCCAAGCGCTACCCGGCCATCGATCCGCAGTCGTCGTATTCCAAGTACCTCGAATACCCCGAATTTCAGCGGTACGCGAAAGCGGAAATCCACGAAAACTGGATCAGTATGATTGGCGAAGCCCGCGACCGGATGAAAATGGGGCTGGAGGCCCGCGACCAGATCAGTATCCTGGGCGATGATGCCGTTCCAATAGATTACCACGTGCAGTTCTGGCGCAGCGAACTCATTGATTTTGTACTAATTCAGCAGGATTCATTCGACGAGGTAGACGCTAACGCACCGCTAGAGCGGCAGAAGATGATGCTGATGAAAGTGCTCGACATTTGCCGTACCGAATTTGCTTTTACTGAATTTGAGCAGATCAGCGATTATTTCAAACGCATTATTAACCAAATGAAGCAGATGAATTATGTCGCCTACCCTTCCCGCGATTATGAACAGTACGATGATGATCTGCAAAAGCTGTTAAAAGAATACGAATCCGATAATACCGTAGCCGATGAAGCCTAAAGCTTTTCAACCAATATATACCAACATCACCAACATTACCCGGGCTACCTGTAGCGTAAAAGCTACCGGCGCCCGTTACGAAGAACTGGCTTACATTGATGGCATGCCGGCGCAGGTAATCCGCATAGTGGGCAACCAGGTAACGCTGCAGGTATTTTCCGGTACGGAAGGAATTGCTACCGATTCGGAAGTGATATTCAGTGGTGCCCCGCCCCAGCTCCCGGTAAGTAAATTACTGGCCGGACGCTTTCTGAATGCCTACGGGCTGCCCCTCGACGGCAAAGGACCCGTGCAGGGCGAAATCCGTACCATCGGCGGGCCGGCCGTAAACCCGGCCCGCCGGTCGCGCCCTTCTGTTTTACTTAGCACCGGAATTGGAGGAATCGATTTGAACAATACCCTGGTTACCGGGCAGAAAATTCCGTTTTTTGCCGACCCGGACCAGCCTTACAATAATGTGCTGGCAGAAGTAGCCATGAGGGCCGGTGCCGACCGGATTGTACTGGGCGGAATGGGCCTGTCGTACGATGATTACCTGTACTTCAGAAACCGCTTTACCGATGCCGGCATTCTCGATAAGGTAGTGGCTTTTATAAATACTACAGAAAACCCGCCGCTGGAACGGTTGCTCATACCCGATATGGCCTGTACCGCAGCCGAGTTTTTTGCCAACGACTGCGAGGAAAATGTACTGGTATTACTTACCGACATGACGCTTTATGCCGATGCGCTGGCCATTGTAGCCAACAAAATGGACCAAATTCCTTCCAAGGATGCCATGCCCGGTTCGCTGTACAGCGACCTGGCCCGTATTTATGAAAAAGCCGTGCAGTTTCCCCACGGGGGGTCCATTACCCTGATGGCCGTAACCACATTGAACGACGGTGATATTACCCACGCCATTCCTGATAATACCGGCTATATTACCGAAGGGCAACTTTATCTGCGCCGCGACCCGGAAATAGGTAAGGTCATCGTAGATCCGTTCCGTTCGCTGTCGAGGCTGAAACAAAATGTAATCGGCAAGAAAACCCGCGAAGACCATCCGCAGGTAATGAATACGTTAATCCGCCTGTACGCCGACGCCCGGGAAGCCCGCAGTAAGCAGGAAAACGGGTTCGATGTGAACGATTACGACCGCCGCTGCCTCAAATACGCCCGCGAATACGCTTCGCGCATTTTGTCGATTGAAGTAAATATTTCCATAGAGGAAATGCTCGACATCGGCTGGGAACTGATGGCCCGCTACTTTGAAAAGTACGAACTGGGCATTAAAGAAAACCTAATTACCAAATACTGGCCCAACGGGGTAACTGCTCAACCTGAAAAAGCACATGATTCAACGGTTTCAGTATAACAAAACAGCTTTACAAACTATACGCCGTAACCTGCAGATCAGGCAGAAGGCATTACCTATTCTGCGGAACAAGGAAAATGCCCTGCGGCAGGAAGCCCGGGAAACCGGCTACGAACTGGAACGAAAGGAGGAAGAACTGAACCGCCAGCAGGAGCTTATGCTGCCTTATGCCAGGCACTGGGTAGCCGTTCCTGGTGTGTTGCGCCTGGAAAAGGCAGAATACCACGAGCGCAATGTGGTAGGGGTGAGAATCCCGGTGCTGGAAAGCGTACGTTTTACAACCGCTCCCTACAGTGCCTCGCAGGAGGTTGCCTGGCTGCCGGTAGCCCTGGAAAAACTGAAAGTGCTGATCCGCCTACAACTGGAAGTAGACGTATTGCGCCAGCAACTGGCCCGGCTGCAGGTGGCCCGAAAAAAAACTACCCAGAAGGTAAACCTGTACGAGAAAGTACAAATACCGGCTTACCGTGAAGCAATCATTAAAATTAAGCGATTCCTGGAAGACAAGAATAACATCGCCAAGGCAGCCCATAAAATCATGAAAAACAAAACCGCTGGCGTATGATTACCTCAATGAAAAAAATAGCGGTACTTGCCTTTCACCAGGACCGGGAAAAGGTTATTGAACAGTTGCAGGAACTGGGTACCGTACACGTGGTTACCGAAGAAATACCGGGCAGTGAAAGGGTGGTATACCTGCGGGAAAAGCTGAGCCGGATTAATAAAGCCATCCAGTTACTGGAACCCTACTCCTCCGACGAGGAAGATTTGGAAGGTGTGCCGCCCATCACCATTCCCAAATCATGGCCGGAAGAAATTATCCGGTTGCATAAAAACCTGGATCGGCTGGAACAGCAGCAGGATAAACTGGAAAAAGAACAGGAAAAGCTGTTGCCGTGGGGCGACTGGAACCCCGAACGCATAGCCGAACTGAATGAATCGGGCATACAGGTTCAACTGTTCCTGGGAGAAGAGAATGCTTTCCAGGCTTTTGACTTCGGAGAAGCCGTAGCCGAAGCGGTATACGAGCGCAACGGGCAAGTTTACTTTGTCCTGTTCAGCCAGCAGGATATACCCGATTTACCGTTTACTTCCGTTCAGCTGCCGGAAAAAAATTTAACCGCCATTGAAGAGCAACTGGTGGCCCTTTCCCGCGACAAGACGCAAAAGTTAAACACGTTAAAAAAACGGGCAACCAACATCAGCAGCTTTCGGAATTATTCCCGGCACGTACAGTACCAGTTGCTACAGGAAGAGGCCCGCAACAGCTTTCACGAATTGGCCAAAGGCAAGCTGATCCGCCTAAGCGGCTGGTTCCCGGCCCGCCAGGAAAACACCGTAAAACGCACCTTGCAGCAGCAAAACCTATACCTGGAAGTGGCTGCCCCCGGTCCCAACGACAAAGTACCAGTTAAGCTGGAAAACCAGTCTTACGTAAGCTGGTTCGAACCCATAACCCGGTTGTTCCAGTTGCCACAATACGCGGAAATGGACCTGACGCCGTTTGTTGCTGTATTTTACCCAATCCTTTTTGCTTATTGCCTTGGCGATGCCGGATATGGACTGGTATTGTTTGTAGCCTCTTTCACTGCCCGTTTTATCACCTCCCGCAGAATTGCCAACCTGGGTATGGTGCTCGGGCTGGTTACTATCCTGATGGGAATTGCCAAATCAGGAACCCTTTTTGGTATATCAATCAGCGAGGTGGAGAACAGCCCCTTCTTTTCTGCGCTTGCTCGCTTAATTGTCATCTCCGATGATCAGTCGGTGGTATTGAATTCTTTTAATGTAGCCCTAATGATCGGGGTGGTGCAGATTTTCACCGGGCTGGGGGCCGCAATAGCCGGTAAATGGAAATTTGAGGGGTTCCCGGCGGCATTACCCCAGGTGGGTAAATTGCTCATTATTTTGGCCTTGCTGGTTATTTTCCTGGGCGGGATGCAGGAGCTAGAATTTGCAAAGCCCTACCTGTTCCCCGCTCAGGTTACCCTGTGGGTGGGTATTATACTGGTACTGTTCACCCACGATCTGAAGCAGGCCTGGTTCATTCGGCTGGGCAGTGGTATTCTTCCCCTTTTTTTCATCTTTACCGGGTTCCTGGGCGATGTGCTGTCGTACGTGCGCCTGTTTGCGTTGGGGGTAGCCTCGGCCGTATTAGGGCTGGTGGTTAATGATATTGGCCTGCGCATCATTGAAGCCGGCTGGTGGGGTGTATTTCCGGCTATCTTGTTCCTGCTGTTCGGGCACGGCCTCAACTTTGCGCTAGCCGCGCTGGGTGCGTTTGTTCACCCGCTGCGCCTGACCTTTGTAGAATTTTATAACAATGCTAAATTCAGGGGAGGTGGCTTGCCCTACAACCCTTTAAAGAAACTCAAGTATCCATCATCCTAAACAACATGCCATGACACCTGATGTATCTGTTACTCCGCTGGTTTTAGCCTTTATTGGCGTAGGTTTACTAATTGGTTTGCCCGGATGCGGGAGTATAATTGGTACGGCCCTCGGGGCCATGACCACCGTTGGAGCCTTACGCAAAAAGCCCGAATCGTTTGGTTCCTACATTATTCTCAGTGCCCTCCCCGGCACCCAGGGGCTTTACGGCTTTGCCGGTTTCTTTATCTTGCAGGATATCATCGGGGCCGACATTTCCATGCTGCAGGGGGCTGGTATCCTGGGTGGCGGGCTGGCCCTGGGGATAACCGGGCTGTTTTCCGGCTGGTACCAGGGAAGGGTTTGTGCCAATGGCATCGATAGCATCGGGGCCGGTAACGACGTTTTCGGCCGCACGTTGATCCTGGCAGTATTTCCTGAACTGTATGCTATTATTGCGTTTGCCGCCCTGTTTTTAATCCGGGGGCTGCTATAATTCATGGGTTAAAAACCCGTAGATAAAAGTTGTACTCGTTGTTTGCTGCAAGCTTGTTAGTACTTGGCTGTTATTAACAATTTGTATTAACATTGGGCATGAAAAAAATTACCCTGTTCTTATTCTTTTGTGCCAGCGGTTATGCCGCTAACGCCCAGCTGGTAGTGAACTATCACTTATCTAATTTGTCATTTATTGGCGTCGGATATCAAATAAACGACCGGGTTCTTCCTGAACTCCGGCTTGCCGGTAACGTTGCCATCGATAACTTTTCACCGGAACTGATGGTGAGCTACCAGTTCGTAGAAAAAGAAATAGTGGAGTATTACGCCGGCATTGGCATCCGGGTAAACATTGATGACGGTGTGGTGATTCCTACCGGGTTAAATATATATCCGTTTGAAGAAAAAAGGTTTGGGTTTCACATTGAAGTGGCACCAATT
>CAZIWJ010000129.1:1502-10058 GCA_964542855.1 uncultured Roseivirgaceae bacterium | reverse complement strand
ACGGATCCGGTACTGAGTTTTGACGTAGATCGCAGATTCGACGCCCCTATTAGTGCAGACACACTGGCCTATGGCGTCCAAATCGCTACCGATTACGACGGAACAAACTTTGAAACCGCCAACTGGGAGGTTTTCCAGGCGGGTGTGGACGCTATGCAGGCCAATGATCCTGAAGCCGACGATATTACCAGTACCGGCGACCTGGACCTTTCGGCTTATGCAGGCGAAACCGTAACGATTGCTTTCATATACCGGGCTTCCAATGCACGATTTGGCTCTACTGCCCTACGTGTGGCTAACGTGGTTGTAGAATAGTAAGGTAAAGATTACCTGGAAAGAAAATACCTGCTTACTGGCAATAGTAAGTTAAAGCTCTCTGGCCGGTTGGCCGGAGAGCTTTTTTTATGATTATTATTTGCCGTTGAAAAGCAATGAGGTCGGTGCCAGAATAGGGACTAGAGGATTTTGAGTATTATCCTAAAAACTCAGAGACTATCATTTCAATAGCCGTAATTCAACTCATACCTAATAAATTTAGTTAGGCATTTCCAAACGGGCTCCGGGAAATTATATAAATTACATCACTTAACGCCCGCTTATGAAAGCCGCTTACTACGAACAGTTTCAGGGAGTAATCGATATTCGGCGCGTCCCCGACCCGGAGCCAAAGCCACACGGAGTAGTTATCCGGGTGGAAGCTACCGGCCTGTGCCGCAGCGACTGGCACGGCTGGATGGGCCACGATGCCGATATATCGTTGCCTCATGTACCCGGTCATGAACTGGCCGGAACTATTGTGGAAACAGGAAAAGAAGTGAAAGTATTTCAGCCCGGCCACCGGGTAACCGTTCCCTTTGTCTGTGGTTGCGGTACCTGCTTCGAATGCAAATCGGGCAATCACCAGGTGTGCGAATATCAAACCCAGCCCGGTTTTACGCACTGGGGTTCATTTGCCGAGTACGTGGCCATCGACTACGCCGATACAAATTTAGTTTCCCTACCCGAAACGATTAATAATGTTACGGCCGCTACCCTGGGCTGCCGCTTTATCACGGCCTTTCGTGCAGTGGTTGACCAGGGTAAGGTTACCGGCGGGCAGCAGGTAGTAGTACACGGCTGCGGCGGGGTAGGCTTATCGGCGGTTATGATTGCCCATGCCATGGGCGCCCGGGTAACTGCGGTAGATATTAACCCCGATAACCTGAAGCTGGCAGGCGAACTGGGGGCTTACCAGACTATTAACTCTTTAAATAGTATCGATGTAGTGGAGGAGGTGAAGGCAATTACCAGTGGCGGGGCCCACGTTTCACTGGATGCCCTGGGCCACCCGCAAACCTGTTATCATTCCATCGCCAACCTGCGGAAACGAGGTAAGCACATTCAAATCGGATTGATGCCCGAAGACCCGGTTGTTCCCATGGGAGCAGTAATTGCCAATGAACTGGAAATTATCGGCAGCCACGGCATGCAGGCCTTTCGCTATGCCAACATGCTGGAAATGATTAACAATGGTAAACTCCGCCCCCAGTTGCTGGTAGAACGAACCATAACCCTTGATGATATTCCCAACCTGTTACCCGCTATGGACCAGTTTAACCATAAGGGAGTTCTGGTAATCGACCACTTATCATAAAAAAAGGCGGCCCTTTTCCGGACCGCCTTTAACTAATACAAAGTTCTCAAAAAAATTAATAGTGAAGATCGAAACGATCCAGGTTCATCACCTTGTCCCATGCAGCGATGAAGTTTTTCAGGAACTTCTCTTCGGCATCATTGGAACCGTATACTTCCGCCATGGCCCGAAGTTCTGAATTACCACCGAAAATCAGGTCTGCGCGGGTACCGGTCCACTTTTGCTCACCCGTTTTGCGGTCGTGACCAACGAACTGATCTTCTTCCTCGGAGGTAGCTTCCCACTTTATTCCCAGGTCGAGTACGTTTTTAAAGAAGTCATTGGTTAATGCTTCCTTCTTATCGGTAAACACACCGTGCTGAGAGTAATCGAAGTTGGTATTCATTACTCGCATTCCACCCATCAGTACGGTCATTTCAGGAATGGTAAGCTTCAACAACTGGGCCTGGTCTACCATCATCTCTTCAGCAGATGCTGTATGCTTGGGATTCTTGTAATTACGGAAGGCATCAGCTTTAGGCTCCAGTACTTCGAAAGAATATACATCGGTTTGCTCCTGTGTAGCATCGGTGCGGCCCGGAGTGAAAGGCACTTTCACGTCGTGTCCTGCATTTTTGGCTGCCTGCTCAACACCGGCGCATCCACCCAGTACAATCAGGTCGGCAATGGATACCTGCTTCCCACCTACCTGGTTGCTATTGAAATTGTTCTGAATTTCCTCCAGCTTATCCAGTACTTTAGCCAGTTGGTTAGGGTTATTCACGTACCAGTCTTTTTGCGGTGCCAGGCGAATACGGGCGCCGTTGGCCCCACCCCGCTTGTCTGAATCGCGGTAAGTTGAAGCTGAAGCCCAGGCGGTTTGTACCAGTTCAGGCACGGTTAAGCCGGCAGCTTTAATTTCATCTTTCAGGTATGCTACATCTTTATCATCAATTAACGGATGCGTAACTGCGGGCACAGGATCCTGCCAGATCATTTCTTCATCCGGTACTTCAGGCCCTACGTAACGGTTTTTAGGCCCCATGTCGCGGTGCGTTAACTTAAACCAGGCACGAGCGAAAGCATCGGCAAACTCGTCGGGGTTTTCGCGGAAGTGGCGGGATACTTTTTCGTATTCCGGATCCAGGCGAAGCGACAAATCAGTTGTTAGCATAAATGGCTGGTGGCTCTTGTTCGGGTCGTGCGCATCAGGAACGGTTCCTGCGCCGGCACCGTCTTTAGGCTTCCACTGGTAAGCACCACCCGGTCCTTTTTCCAGTTCCCAGTCATACTTGAACAAGTGCTCAAAGTAGTCCATACTCCACTGGGTAGGCGTTGTAGTCCACGCCCCTTCAATACCACTGGTAATGGTATCGTTTCCGTTTCCGGTGCCGTGCTTACTTTTCCAGCCCATACCCATTTCGTTAATTCTGGCTCCGGCAGGACCGGCTTCCAGGTTAGAATCAGGGGCCGCACCGTGGCACTTACCAAAAGTGTGTCCGCCGGCAATCAGGGCTACGGTTTCGTAATCGTTCATTGCCATCCGGCCAAATGTTTCACGAATATCGTGGGCTGCTGCCAGAGGGTCGGGCTTACCGTCGGGGCCTTCCGGATTTACGTAAATCAGGGCCATGTGCGAAGCTGCCAGCGGATATTCCAGTTCCCGGTCGCCGGAATAGCGGTCTACACCCAGCAGTTCTTTTTCATTTCCCCAGTAAATATCCTTTTCAGGCTCCCAGATATCTTCTCGTCCGCCAGCGAACCCAAACGTTTTGAATCCCATGGTTTCCAGGGCCACGTTACCGGTGAGGATTAGCAGGTCGGCCCAGGAAATCTTGCGACCGTACTTTTGCTTAACCGGCCACAGCAAGAGGCGGGCTTTATCGAGGTTAGTGTTATCGGGCCAGCTGTTCAGTGGGGCAAAGCGCTGGGCGCCAGTTCCACCACCGCCACGGCCATCGGTCATCCGGTAAGTACCGGCAGCGTGCCAGGCCATCCGAACAAAGAAAGGCCCGTAGTGACCGTAATCGGCAGGCCACCAGTCCTGGGAATCGGTCATCAGATCGGCTAAATCTTTCTTTACTGCCGCCAGATCAAGTTTCTTGAACTCCTCCACGTAGTTGAAGTCCTCATCCATTGGGTTTACCAGCTCTGAGTGCTGGCGAAGCATATCCAGCTTAAGCTTGTTGGGCCAGAAATCGTTGCCGGTTTCGCTGTTTGCAGCCGTTCTTGCCAGCGGACCGCTCATGTAGGGGCACATGGAGATGTCGCCACCCATCATACCGTGGGCTCCGCCGTCGGTATTACCGTTCGTTTTACTTGAGTCTTCTTTCATAGTATAATCATTTATGGGGTAAATAAGCTGTTAATAAAAATAGCAATACGTTAAAAAATCCCCGCTGTAACTACAGTCGTCTAACAACTGCCTGATTTAAAAATCCCTCAGTGCGAGGACGATTTATATTGTAAATATAGTAAGTAACGTGTATTGACAAAAACGAATTTATAGATTAAAGTATTGACCCTGTCAATTACACTCACATACCGGACGTTATTCACGGTACTGCATTTATTTGACTGAGTAAAATAATTATTAACTTTCAACCAATCCGGCAACCTGCAGAATAGTAAAAATAACAGCCAATGGAAGGAAACGACCGATTACAGAGAAGAAGAGCTTTCTTCCAGGAAAACCTCCCCGAATTACCCGGCGCAACTGATTACCGTCCGGCCCTCGCCAATACCTGCCCTTCCTGTGGCCTGCCCACCCTCGAGGAAAGAGGAACGAACGAAACCTGCGTGGTATGCGAGTGGATCGACAACGGGCAGGATAACCACGATGCTGATGAAGTTAATGGTAGTAACGGGGGGTTTTCCCTCGTTCAGTACCGCATAAATTTCCAGGACGATCTGGACGATGGCATTGAAGAAGGTTCTTTATCTTCTCTGTTCAATGAACTGGATCGCCTGGTGGGTTCAAGCGATGAATATGCATTCGTACAGGCCCTTTCCGTAGTAGACCAGATTATCGATAAACAGGAAGGTGAAAAAATGTAGAGGTTCATTATCGATGACAATCTGTACTGCGCTTTGGTGCTTCGCAGGCGTTTATGTAACTTCATCAGTCAGCTTAACCGTACCTTCACACCAATGAAACCATTACCAGTATCCCCAGTTCATGATTTTCCGGGCGAAAAAGCCAGAGCCTCCCTTACCTGCACAATTTTTTGCGCTTTTCTTTTTCTGCTCGCCCTGCCAGCTTACAGCCAGGAACAACCTACGCAGGCGGTAGATAGCATTTTTGAAGCCTGGAATAACACGGATACACCCGGCGGGGCCCTGGCGGTTATTCAGAGCGGGGAAATTGTTTATTCCAAAGGATACGGAATGGCCGACCTGGAACATGATATTGCTGCCAGTCCTGCTTCTGTTTTCTACATCGCTTCTGTATCCAAGCAGTTTGTTAACTTTTGTATATTATTGCTAGAAGAAGAAGGCAAGCTAGATCTCGACGCGCCCATTCAAACTTACCTTCCCGATTTTCCGGATTATGGTGCGCCCCTTACCATCCGGAATTTTGTGCACCATACCAGTGGGGTTCGCGATTACCTTACGCTAATGCAGTTGAAAGGCAGGAGCTACCTGGATGAAATTGATAAGGAAGAAGCCTACGAATTAATTAAGTCACAAAAAGCATTAAACTTTACTCCCGGCGAACGCTACCTGTATAGCAACTCCTGCTACTTTATGCTGGCATTAATTGTTGAAAAAGTATCGGGCCAGAGCATCCGGGATTTTGCCCACGAAAATATTTTCCAGCCCCTTGGAATGAACCACACGCTGTTTTACGACGATAATACTGATTTTGTAAAGAACAGGGCATTTAGCTATCGTAAAACGGAAGAAGGGTTTGATAACACCATATTGCGTTTCGACCTGGTGGGTTCGGGCGGGCTGTATTCAACCGTAGAGGACCTTTACCTCTGGGACCAAAATTACTATGATAACCAACTCGGAAAGGGTGGGCAGCAAATTATCGATAAAATGCTTACCGAGGGTACGCTAAATAACGGGAAAAGTACCAATTACGCCTTCGGGTTATCAGTAGGATCGTATAAAGGGTTGCCAACTGTTGGCCACGGAGGTTCACTTGCCGGTTACCGGGCTTACTATTTGCGCTTTCCCGAACAGGAATTTACGGTGGTTATCCTGGCAAACCGCAGCGATGCTTCCCCAAAAACGAAAGCTTACCGGATCGCCGATATTTTTCTCGCCGATCAGTTGAAACAGGAAGGGCCTTTATCGGCTAATGTTAAAGAAGTACAGGTTGATGAAGAAATCACCCTGCAGGATAACCAAATAACTGGTTACTATGAAATGAAACCCGGCTTGTACGTGGAAGTAAAAACCAGTAACGGCGAACTGGTGGTTAACCAAAACTGGAACCGCCAGGCTTTTACCCTGGAACGGGTAAGCGGGAATGCATTCACTTACGAAAATACTACCATCATCTTCACCGCTGTTGAAAAAAATAAGCCCCGGAAGATGATTTATAACCGGGACGGGCAAGGAACCGAACTAACCCGGTTTGAACGATTCAATCCTTCTTCTTCTGACCTGGAACGGTATACCGGTACGTATTACTGCGATGAGGTTGAAGCCCGCTACAGAATTACCCGCCAGGATGATCAACTCTTCCTCCAAATTGAAAGCCGCTCCCCTATTGCCTTGGCTCCTTACCGGGAAGGCTCTTTTATACACAGGGGCATGCAGTTAATATTCGATAACAAGCAGCCACAGGTGAAATCTTTTGTGATGGACGCCGGCCGCGTACAGGGGCTTACCTTTCGGGCTATTAACCCGTCCGTTGCAACGGGAAGTAACCGTTAAATGACAACTTTTTCATGTATTTGACAAACATTTACCTGTTCTTTCGTACAAGTATATGAAAGAATTAACATAAGTCTGCATTTGCATGGAATCCATTATTCAAATTATCTGGGAAGGCTACACCGGTTATGCCCGTTACCTGTGGCAGGAAATTACGAACCCCGGGTGGCACAACTACTTTTACTGGCTGCTCGGCGTATCTGCTTTTTTCTTTTTGCTGGAAATTGGTAACCCCTGGAGAAGCAACCAGCCCGTATTCCGTCGCGACTTCTGGCTCGATTTCTTTTACATGTTCTTCAATTTTTTCCTCTTTTCTCTCATTGCTTACAATGCGGCTTCCAATGTAGTGGTACACTTTTTCAATAACCTGCTGGCAAGCATAGGCATTACCAACCTGGTGGCTTTTAACGTAATGCAATGGCCATTATGGGCACACCTGCTCGTTGGTTTCATTGTTCGGGATTTCGTACAATGGTGGACACACCGCCTGTTACACACTGTACCCTGGCTGTGGGAATTTCACAAGGTTCACCACTCGGTAAAGGAAATGGGCTTTGCTGCACACCTGCGTTACCACTGGATGGAAACTGTGGTGTACCGTTCTATTGAATATATTCCACTGGCATTAATCGGTATCGGTCTGCGCGATTTTTTCATTATTCACATATTTACTTTAGCCGTCGGACATTTTAATCATTCCAACATCCGGGTAAATCTGGGGCTACTGAAGTATGTTTTTAACAACCCGCAGATGCACATCTGGCATCACGCCAAAAATATTCCCGAAGAAACTCCACACGGGGTGAATTTCGGCATCACCCTTAGCGTCTGGGATTACCTGTTCCGAACCGATTACATGCCGTACGAAGGGCGCGACATTGCGCTGGGCTTTCCCGGGGTAGATCAGTTTCCCAAAACTTTCGTCGGACAGAGTTTACACGGACTGGTTAAAAAGAGGAGCAAATCCCAAACCGTACAGGAAAAGCAAGTCGTGAAAATGGAGGAGTAAACCCGACCCGATAATACCCGGTGCTTATAAATTCATGCGCTAAACAACTTCATTGTGTTACGCCTGGCAAATGCGGGGAAACGGGTTACTACACCTGACTAAAAGACTGATTTAAATTATATCATGAAAGAATTCTGGAACGAACGATACAGTGCCGGAACTTATGCCTATGGCACTGCACCCAACAACTTTTTTAAAACGGCTGTAGATGATAACCAGCTTACCGGCAAACTCCTCTTACCAGCAGAAGGCGAAGGAAGGAATGCCGTGTATGCGGCTAAAAACGGCCTGGAAGTGCATGCTTTCGATATTAGCTCAAAGGGGAAAAAGAAAGCTATGCAACTGGCCGAACACGAACAGGTAAGCATTAACTACCATGTGGCCGACTTCCGGGAGGTGAATTACGAGCCCGGCAGTTTCGATGCAGCCGCCCTGATTTATGCGCACTTTTCTCCCGACCTGCTTTCCGCTTACCATCAGCAGGTAGTCCGCCTCCTAAAACCCGGTGGTAGGGTAGTGCTGGAAGGCTTCAGCAAAAATAACCTGCCAATCCGTGAAAATAACCCGGAAGTCGGTGGCCCTAAAAACCCCGACATGCTGCTATCGACCGAAAGTATAAAACAGGACTTTTCGGGTTTAACCATCTTACACCTGGAAGAAACGACCGTTCATTTACAGGAAGGCGATTATCATAACGGCAACGGGAAAGTAATCCGCTTTATCGGCCAGAAATAGTCTTACCTGAGGATTATAATCCTACTGGCAGCAAGGATCATCTTCGCAATACTACTACCTACTACCGTTGTAAGGCACAGGATGTAACCCCGCGTCAGTGGATTGGTGTTTTTTTCTTGCTCACGCAGCCACTCACAGCAATCCTAAACCCGACAGGGAATACCTACTTACTTGTGCCCTGTTAAGTGCTTATTTTTTGCTCAACTGCATACCTACAACCACCGTGCAACAAGTAAATCGTTCCCGACGGTATGCTATTCGGCGAACCGGTAAAACCCGGGCCTTTCTGGCCGTTGCTCCTGCCTGCACC
>CAZIWJ010000129.1:0-1402 GCA_964542855.1 uncultured Roseivirgaceae bacterium | reverse complement strand
TATTCGGCGAACCGGTAAAACCCGGGCCTTTCTGGCCGTTGCTCCTGCCTGCACCACCGGCCACCGACAGCAACGAAGCTGGCCCCGACATGGCAACCCCTCGCCACGGACTGGCAGGCATTGCTGTAGCCGGTAGCGTATTTGCCATGGGTAGAGCAAGAAAAAGGGGCGGTGAACAAACCAGCCCCGTTGTATAATACCTTCAATAACTGAAGAAGAAAGCTACGCTGTTTCAACCGTTCTTTTACTGTACGATAGTAAAGCGGTAGTAATAATATCCAACACGGAAAACGCCGTTTCTGCCATTACATTTCCTTTATTATCCAGTAAAGGATTTACTTCACACACTTCCAGGCACACTACTTTACCAGTTTTGGTAAACCCATTAATTATTTCGGTAGCTTCTACCGAATCGAAACCTTTCGGTACCGGGGTTCCGGTACCACGCGATACCAGGTCGCAATCCATGCTGTCTACATCGAACGAAATGTAAATCATATCGCAATCGGCCAGTTGCTTAATGGCTTCCTGCATGCAGGTACTCATGCCACGGTGGCGCACTTCGTGCACCGGGTAGTTCCGAATGCCCAGTTGTTCCCGCAACTTGTTTTCCGCTTCTTCTGTGTCTCGAAGCCCAAAATAAATTAAATCCTGGGGAAGTACTTTCTGCCCTTCAAAGCCGACATTTTTCAGGGTAGCCCATTCTTCAATGGTAGGTTCATCTACGTTGTTTACCCGGTAAGGCAGGTTGTCAACACTTAAAGCCGCTGCCAGCGGCATGCCGTGCACGTTACCGGAAGGAGAAGTGTAGGGAGAATGCAAATCGGCATGGGCGTCAATCCAGACTACCCCCAGGCGTTTGTCGGGATTTGCCGCTTTTACCCCACTGATGGTACCCAGGGCGGAAGAATGGTCGCCGGAAAGTACGATAGGAAAGTAACCCTCCTGTATAGTTCGCCGGGTTGTTTCGCTCACCCGTTCGCACTGCTTGCGCACGTGGGTAATCCGTTTGGCAAAAGTAGTGTTTACTTTATTGTAAATCGTTTCATTATCGGTTATAACATCTTCGTAGGGAAAACGAGCGAAGTAGTCGTTCTTTACATTGATAGCAGCAATTTCAATAGCATCGATTCCCATATCCGACCCACGGGTTCCCGCTCCAATGTCCGAGCGGTTTTTAATTATTTTAATATCCGGCATATATTTTTTACTTTACTCATTATTACTCCACTGAACCCACAGGGTTTTACAATTCATTCAAAGGTAAACGAAAGAACGCAAATTCTTCAGCCTCTTTTTCTGATGAATAATACCATGTACTGTTCGTGGTTTTTTCTTGGTTAGCTTATTCTTCCAATTTGAAATCAGTGAGTAAGGTAAGTAACCTTGAATGTAAACCCGT
>CAZIWJ010000128.1:0-10092 GCA_964542855.1 uncultured Roseivirgaceae bacterium | reverse complement strand
AGTATTGGCAATCATATCGATCCACTCGAATGCCCGGTCAGGGATGAACAGCTGAATACCTTCCATTGAAGCACCAAAGGTAATGCTGATTAAAAGCGATAAAGGCATTGCAAAGTGCCGGAGTGCAGCAAAGGTTGGTTGCAGTGAAAACCCTTTAATCATCAGAAATTGCAAAACCATAAAAATAAATGCGTGAACCAGTTTATCAACGGCAAGTAAATCTGATAATTGTAGCGGAGCTGTTGGGAGCATACTGCCGGGAAGGAGCAGCAGGGAGAGAATCAGCAGTGCCCAAAGGATTGCAGGAAGCATGTACCGGATGAACACGGCTGATATTAAATTATATTCTTGTAAAGTTATACTCCGAGTACTTCTTCGTACCCTGCCTTGTCCAGTAGTTCAGCTAATTCGTCGGGGTTACTTATTTCAACCTTAATCATCCAGCCTTCTTCGTAAGGCGATTCATTAACCGATTCCGGGGCATCTTCAAGGTCTTCATTAATTTCTTTAACTGTACCGCTTACGGGCATGAAGAGGTCCGAAACAGTTTTAACAGCCTCTACCGTACCGAATACAGCACCCTGTTCCAGCTCTTCGCCTTCAGTTTCAATTTCAACGTAAACAATATCACCAAGTTCTCCCTGAGCAAAGTCGGTAATGCCTACAGTTGCCGTATTGCCATCAATGCGGATCCATTCGTGATCTTTAGTATACTTTAGTTCTTGAGGATGATTCATAAAAGTTATTGGTAATTATTTATACGGGGCAATAATACGGTCTTTTTCCGGATAGTAAAATAGTTTACCCGTTCAAGTAATCACGAATTAAAAGATAATGATCATGGCCCGAGTAGGATAAACCTTAATCTTCATCAATAAGCACGCAGCGGTTGTTCCGGATATCTTCTTCTACTTTTTTGTACTTCACATCCTTTTTAATAGTTCCGTCGGTGTACTGAACAGTTACCTTATCGTTTCTCCCTGCTACCTTCATGGTTTTCGCAGGTTTTGGCGGTTCTACGGGCGGGCGGTTTTTGTTACCGGTATTCAGCACTGAACTACTGTCTGCCTTCTGTTCCTGGTAATTCTGCTGTTTTCTGCGCTGAGTCCTGGCCTCCTGCACCTCGTCGGGTTGCTCAATGGGGATACCAGCCTTCAGCAGGAAGGAAATGGTTTCTTCGTTTACCTTGGCCAGGAACTGCTTAAACAGCTCAAAACCTTCGAACTTGTAAATGATCAGTGGGTCTTTCTGCTCGTAAACTGCGTTCTGGACCGATTGCTTCAGGTCGTCCATTTCGCGTAAATGCTCTTTCCAGTTTTCATCAATCAGTGCCAGGGCAATAGCTTTTTCAAACTCATCGACCAGCGAAGCCCCCTGGGTGTTTACGCCTTGCTCCAGGTCGGCGGATATTACCAGTTGTTTGGCCCCGTCGGTAAACGGCACCTGGATACGTTTGTACGTACCCCCTTTAGTTTCGTAAACGTTTTTAATCAGCGGGAAAACCTGGGCGGCGATGCGCTTATTTTTCTCCCGGTAATACTGATAAGTAGTTTCGTATAAATCAGCAGAAAGTTTGGCCTCATCAATTTTGGTGAACTCTTCCTGGGAAATAGGATAATCGATGCCTAGCGTACCCAGGGTAGTAAGTTTAAAACTATCGTAGTTATCTACTCCTTTGGTGTTGGCTACAATATCCTCACAGGTGTCGTACATCATGTTCATAATATCGAGCTGCAGGCGTTCGCCGTACAGGGCATGTTTACGGCGGGTATAAATTACCTCCCGCTGCTGGTTCATCACGTTATCGTATTCCAGCAATCGCTTCCGAATGGCGAAGTTGTTTTCTTCCACCTTTTTCTGGGCCCGTTCTATGCTTTTGGTTACCATGGAATGCTGAATTACTTCACCTTCTTCCAGCCCCATGCGATCCATGATTTTAGCCACCCGATCGGAGTTAAACATGCGCATCAGGTTATCTTCCAGTGAAACGAAGAACTGGGAAGAGCCTACATCCCCCTGTCGGCCGGAACGCCCCCGCAACTGGCGGTCAACGCGGCGCGATTCATGCCGTTCGGTACCAACAATTGCCAGCCCCCCGGCCTGCTTCGATTCCGGGGCCAGTTTAATGTCGGTACCTCGACCGGCCATATTGGTGGCCACGGTAATGGTTCCCGGTTTTCCGGCTTCGGCCACCACATCAGCTTCGCGGGCGTGCTGTTTGGCGTTGAGTACCTGGTGATTCAGCTTTCGGATATTCAACATCCGGCTCAATAATTCCGACACTTCTACCGAAGTAGTTCCCACCAGTACAGGCCTTCCATCTTCGGTTAGTTTTTGGGTTTCGTCAATTACTGCATTAAATTTTTCACGGGCTGTTTTAAAAACTTTATCCTGCCTGTCATCGCGAACAATAGGCTTATTAGTAGGAACAACCACGACGTCGAGTTCGTAAATGTCCCAAAATTCACCAGCTTCCGTTTCGGCCGTACCGGTCATACCGGCCAGCTTATGGTACATGCGAAAATAGTTCTGAAGAGTAATGGTAGCGTAGGTTTGAGTAGCTTCTTCCACCTTCACGTTTTCCTTTGCTTCAATGGCCTGGTGAAGCCCATCGGAATAGCGGCGGCCATCCATTACCCGGCCGGTTTGTTCGTCAACAATTTTAACCTTATTGTCCTGAACGATGTATTCAACCTCTTTCTCGAACAGGGCGTAAGCTTTCAAAAGCTGGTTCACCGTATGGATTCGCTTGGCCTTTACCGAGTAATCCTGGACCATAGAATCGCGTTTCTTTAGTCTTTCGTCGTCGGAAAGCGACTCTTCTTTCTCAATTTCAGCTATTTCAGTACCGATATCAGGAAGCACAAAGAAACCGGTATCCTCATCGGATTTCGTTAGTTGTTCAATTCCCTTTTCAGTGAGGTCGACGCTGTTACTTTTTTCATCGATGGTAAAGCATAGCGGGGCATCGGCTTCGGGCATCATTTTTCCGTTATCTTGCAGGTAGAAGTTTTCTGTTTTCTGCATAACCTGGCGAACACCGGTTTCCGAGAGGTACTTGATTAGTGGCTTGTACTTGGGTAGACCCCGGTAAGCCCGGAACAGGGCCAGCCCACCTTCTTTTTCATCCCCTTCGTTAATGAGCTTTTTAGCTTGCTGAAGGAATTGAGATACCAGCTGCTTTTGGGTTTCAAACAGCTTGGTAATGCGAGGTTTCAGTTCGTAATATTCCTCTTCGCCAGTGTCGCGGCCTATGGGGCCGGAAATAATCAGGGGTGTACGGGCATCGTCGATCAGTACGGAATCCACCTCATCAACCATGGCAAAATGATGCTTACGCTGAACCAGGCCTTCTACGCTTCGCGACATGTTATCGCGCAGGTAATCGAAGCCGAACTCGTTGTTGGTTCCGTAGGTAATATCGGCGGCATAGGCAGCACGCCGTTCGTCGGAGTTGGGTTGATACTTATCGATGCAATCGATGGTAAGGCCATGAAACTCGAAAAGCGGTCCCATCCATTCCGCATCGCGCTTGGCCAGGTAATCGTTTACGGTAACAATGTGCACGCCGCGGCGTGCCAGGGCATTCAGGAAAGTAGGCAGGTTGGCCACCAGCGTTTTACCTTCACCGGTTGCCATTTCAGCAATTTTTCCCTGGTGAAGCACTACTCCCCCTACAATTTGTACATCATAATGCACCATGTCCCAGGTAATTTCAGAACCGGCTGCTTTCCAGGAATTCTTCCATATGGCCTGGTTGCCCGAAATGCTTACATACTCTTTTTCGGCAGCGAACTTCCGGTCCATTTCACTGGCAGTTACCGGTATATTGGTATTGTCTTTGAAACGCCGGGCCGTTTGACGCATTACAGCAAACGCATCGGGAAGAATCTGTAAAAGAATATCTTCCAGGTCTTTATCCCTTTGTTCCTCCAGCTCATCCAGCCTTTTAAACAATTCATCCTTTTCGTTAATGTCAAGGTCAGGGTTTTCGTTTACCTGCTTACGGATGCTTTCCATATCGTCATCGATATGCTGCAGGTGCTCGTTGATCTGTTGTTCCAGTTTTTTGGTTACCTGGCGCAGTTCATCGTTCGATAAATCGAACATCGGCTTTTCGGCATCAGTAACCAGTTTAATGTATGGGTTCAGTTCTTTTAAATCCCGTTGGGTTTTGGTGCCGAATATGGAGGCAATACCCTTGGCGATCGCGTTTTTCATAGCGCTATTAACTAATTATAACTTATGAGTATGGTCAGATTTAAACAAAAACAGTGCCCTCGAATACTTTTTCAGCCGGACCTGACAAATATACATGGCGAAACGTATTATCCGAAAACTCGAATTCTACTTCCAGCATTCCACCCTGCGTTTCAAGGGTAACAGGTGAGGACATGTTTTGCTCTGCAGCAACAACCAGGCTGGCAGCAGTTACCCCCGTACCACAGGAGTAGGTTTCATCTTCTACCCCCCGCTCGTACGTTCTGATTTTAAGTTTCTCTTTGCCAATTTGTTCCACGAAATTAACATTTGTTCCTGCAGGAAAAAAACGTTCGTGGTAACGAAGTTGCCGCCCTTTGTTCACCACCGGGAAATCGGCTACATTTTCAACCAGTTGTACGTAATGATCTGTACCGGTATCAATGAAGAATCCGCTGAGTACCTTTTCCGGTGCGGAGGCATTATTCATTTCCAGTTTTATTTTGCCAGGAAATACCAGGGCATCATGCTTTCCGTCGGGAGCCATGAATGTACACTGGTTAGCAATAATATGCAGGTCGTGAGCCAACTGAACCGCACACCGGGCCCCATTTCCACACATGCTGGTACTGCCGTCGGCATTAAAATACATCATTTCAAAATCCATCTCCTCGTGATTGCTGATGAGTATAATACCATCGGCCCCGATTCCGAAGCGGCGGTGGCACAATTTTCTAATCAAGAGTTTATCGGTAACCGGAAATAAATTCTCCCGGTCGTCGATCATGATAAAATCATTTCCGGTTCCATGATATTTATAAAATTGAAGTAGTTGCATACAGTTTGCATTGTTTAAGCAAGCGAAATGTAAAAATAGTAATATCTTGCGGCTTATTTTGAAAATCAGGATACAATGCGATTAAAATTACTGCTGGCGGGCAGCTTTATTTTATTTTTTGCTAATATCTGGGGAGTAAGCATTTACATTTTCGATGAATCGCGTAATGCCGGATGCGCAAGGGAAATGTGGATGAACGATGAGTGGATAATTCCTACTTTTAACGGGGAGCTAAGGGATTTGAAACCCGTTTTGCACTATTACTTTATGCGAGCAGGATACAGCATATTCGGAAGCAATGCAGCTGGAGCCCGATTTTTCTCTTCGCTTTCGGGGGTTATTTTAGTGTGGGTAACGTTTCTTTTCGTAAAGAAACACATTGGGGAAAATGCTGCCTTTTTAAGCGGATTAGTACTACTGGCTGCCATCCACAACCTGGTGCAGTTTCACCTGGCAGTGCCCGATCCTTACTTAATTCTATTCATTGCCTCGGCTCTTTATCTCTTTTACGATTATTACCGCGAGCGAAAGATATGGCAGATTTATGCCTGTTATGCCGTTATGGCCCTTGGCGCATTAACCAAGGGGCCCATTGCCCTTGCCCTTCCCGGGTTTACGGCAATGTTGTATTTGCTTTATAAACGAGATTTTACTTTTCAATCGATTATTAGCTTCAGGCCTGTAACCGGCGTCTTGCTGCTATTTCTTATTGCTGCTCCCTGGTTCGTGCTGGTGCACCAGGCCACCAACGGGGCTTTTACAGAGGGGTTTTTTCTCAAGCATAACCTGCAGCGGTTTTCTTCCACCATGGAGGGGCACGGAGGCCCTTTTTACCTGACCCTGATTTATGTTATCGGCGGCTTGTTACCATTTTCTTTTTTCATTGTTCATGCCAGTAGTTCAGTGGTTAATGAAAAAAACGACCTGCTTGTATTTAGTGGTTTAGCTGCCCTGGTGGTAGTGGTATTTTTCGCCGTTTCTGAAACCAAGCTTCCTAATTACACCACCCCGTCTTATCCGTTTGTAGCCATAGTACTAGGTGCCTGGATGGCCCGGTTCAAGGCTGGCGATTCTATTCGGTACATCTGGATTGCTCATATCGTGCTTTTAGTGGTGGCAATAGCCTTGCCAGTAGGGGCGAGAATAGGGTTGCAGGCCGAAAAACACCTGGCCGGCTTAAGTTACCTGGCCTGGTTATTTGTACCTTTTCCTTTTGGAACAGGACTAGCTACTCTTTTCCTGGTTAAAAAGCAGTGGTTGGGTTACTGGTACTCCATAGCCGGTGGGGCTATGGTTACAAGCCTGCTTTTCTTTTACGTATCATTTCCCAGGCTCGATGATTTAAGCCCGGCAAAAACCTGGGAAAAAGAGTTATCCCGGCAGGTCGACCGTTTGGTTATTTACCAGGCTGTTCATCCTTCATTTATTTATCCACGCAACCAGCCTATTCCTGTTATTGAAACCGAAGAGAAGCTGAAAAATTACTTGCGGGAAACTCCCAATGCGGTAGTGTTGTCGCAGCGCAGAAAGGTGAAAGTGCTGGTTGAAAAAGGGGTGCTGATTATTGACAAACAGCAACGCGATTTATTCGAGCCCAGGTATTCAGTTGTTTGTTACGCGGCAAATCCCGGTACCCCGGGGAATCAGTAGAACAGCTTAGTACCGTACCGCAGCATAATTATACTTTAACTACCACCTTACCGTAACTTTTTCGCGATTCGATGAAGCGGTGGGCCTCAGGGAGATCCTTGAAGTCGATCGTTTTACCAATAACCGGCTTCATGTGGTGCTCAAGCGTATGTTTTCTCAACTCTTCCCATAATTGCTGAACCGCGTCCACGTTATTAATCAGGTAACCGATGTGCGTAGCCATGATGCCCTGGGAAGCCTGAGCCATGTCCATAATATCGTATTGGGGACGATTTTTATAAGCCTGAAACCAGGTAAGCGGATTCTTCCGGTTAAATTTCAGGCTAGCGACCCCGGCAATCACCATTTTACCAAAAGGGTTGAGCAGATCTTTACTTTGCCGGAATACTTTTCCTCCAACCAGTTCAAGCACTACATCTACCCCCTTGCCACTGTTCACGTTT
Source organism: uncultured Roseivirgaceae bacterium (assembly GCA_964542855.1). Taxonomy (GTDB): domain Bacteria; phylum Bacteroidota; class Bacteroidia; order Cytophagales; family Cyclobacteriaceae; genus CAZIWJ01. Next base: position 2,961 of record CAZIWJ010000128.1, on the reverse strand, counting down.
CTAATGATCTTATCGAACTCTTCTTTTCGATAATTAATGGCATAATCGGCTTGAAGTCCTTTCAAAAGGGCAATTTTATCGGGTTTGCTTGCCGTTCCAAAAACTGTGCACCCCACGCTCTTGGCTATTTGAACCGCGGCGGTTCCCACCCCTCCGGCAGCAGCATTGATCAGTACGTGATCGTGTTCCTGAATCCGGGCCAGCTTCATCAGTGATACCCAGGCCGTAATGAAATTTACCACGTAAGCAGCGTTTTCCTCTGGCGTGAAATTATCCACGGCTGGAAAAACAAGATGCTCAGGGGCAATCATTTTTTCAGCATAAGCACCATGCTGGTTAACGATAATAACCTTCTCTCCCACCTTTTTGTCTTGCACGTTTTCGCCCAGTTCTTCTATTGTACCGTAAGCTTCCATTCCAGGCACGTAGGGCAGGGGAGGGGCCCACCGGTACTGTCCGCGACGGGATAGAATTTCAGCGTAGTTAATGCCAATTCGTTCAATACTAACTTTAACCTGGTTTTCCTGTGGAGTTGGTTCGTCGATTTCTTGTAACTGTAAAACCCGGGTCGAGCCGTGCTGAGTTAAAGGGTAGGCATACATGGTCGTTGTTTTTTTATCCGGCAAGTTAGAAAATCTAAATGGAAGAATATTAAAGCAAGGCATTAAAACGAAAGAACCCGGTCAACCGACCGGGCTCTTCATTACCAAACCTAAACACATAAACATGAAAAATTAAAATTTAACCATTTTACCCATTCTCTTCCACTTCTTCAACGGCTCTATCATTTAACACGGTGGCCGTAGCAGCAACACAGGCGATGCCTGATTCATACATTGCTTCGGTGATGTGCATTTTAACCCTGGCCCGTTTCTATATTGCTGAGAAATAGATGATTGTTTCATCAGTTGAAAAATTGTTTATTTTCATGTTTGTCAAAAGCCGATTCCAAAATGTAACCTTGCGAGCAATTTTACTAAAATAGTAGTTATTCTATTTTAGTGTGGCCTGCCTGGTTTTGCGTACTTACGTAGGTACTTTTTTTTAATAATATTTGTGCTTCCACTTCATGCACAGGAATAGAATACACTATTTCCCTTTCCTCGGTTACTGGTCAGGGAATTGTATGCTCCTGAAAGTTAGGCTTCAGTCTTACGGCACATTGGCAACATTAGTGCTTACCGGGGAAAAATAAATTCTGCAATAGCCTACTACGATCCGGCTTTTCAAGCCTGTACTAAGCTTTCCGATCTGGAAAATTTGGGGCAACTTGCCCGGTACCCCGGTAACCCTGCATATTCTTTTGCCCGTTTAACAGATGAATAAGGCATAATATGAATATACTGGCACATTTATATTTATCGGGTCACCCATCGCCCGAAATGGTTGGAAATTTTATCGGTGACTTTATTAAGGGCAAAAAGCTATCATCATTTAGCGAGCCTGTACGGAAAGGGATATTAATTCACCGGGAAATCGATACCTACACCGACCAGCATCCGGTCGTTTCGGTTAGTAAAGACCGCCTGAGGGCTAAACACCGACATTATTCGGGGGTTATCGTTGATATTTTTTACGATCATTTCCTGGCTGCACGATGGAACCAGTTTTCTTCAACCGACCTGAACGAATATCTGGCAGAAGTATTTACTTACCTTGAAAAGAACCAAACAATTCTCCCGGATCGAGCTACCGACTTTCTTCTTGCGGCAAAAAAAGGGAAATGGGTTCAGAATTATGCTTCTATTAGCGGAATTCAACGGGTGTTAAAAGGGATGGATAATCGTACCAAGTTTAATTCTAACATGGAATACGCCTGTGAGCAGCTAAATAATCACTACTTAGAATTTGAGCGAGAATTCTTTGAATTTTTCCCGCAGCTGGAGAAGCATATCGAGTTATTCAGTTTGGAAATGGCAAAAAAAAGAGGCAACACCTAAGTGCTGCCTCAAATTTTTAGAAAATGCTGCAATTAAGCAGATGCAGAAGAAGCTTCTTTTGCAGTCATGGCCATGGCAGCTGAGTAAGTTACCAAACCAAAACCGATCTTGTTCACTGCATCACCGATATTGTATACCAGGTCAATTGGTAGTGTACCGCTTAAACCAGCCAGCAAGTTTCCATCAAGAAGCATGTAACCGATAGGGTAGATAGCCCAACCTGCCATAACAAACCACTTAATTTTAAACTGAGCCTTTTGGATCTCCGGCCCGGAATTGTCGGCCAAAGTTTTACCAGCACCGAACCACACTACGTACACAATGTATGCATAACCAACAGTTGAGATAATACCCCACAGAATGTTCTGAGGACCGTTGTTTGCGTAGAATGCCTCACCGATGTAACCGGCAATTAACATAACTAACGCAGCAATTACGAATTGCCAAAGCATTGAAAGCTTAGCGCCAGCAGGCTTAAGCAATAAGTAGAACTCAACCATCAATAAAGGCACAGTCAATGTCCAGTCGATGTAGCGATAAGCTGTTGGAGATTGACCTGTAGCAAGGTAAGTATCACGCATGTAGAAGTAGTGTACTCCAGCAATGAATGTTACCAAACCTGATACAATTAAACTAGTACGCCACTTGGGAGCCACATTATATGACTCAAACCAGAAAAATAACGTGGCAGCAAACATAGCCATGTAGCCAGAAAAGAATGTAAAGGCTACAGGGTCATCCTTGGGAAATTCCTCTATCGCAAGGATGGCCTCAAGTAATTGTAAATTTTCCATGATTCAATGATTAAAGGTTAATTCAGTTTTACAACAGCAACCAACATTTTTTTGTTTAATGATGCAAAAAAAATTGTGCACAAAGAGTAACTTTTACATTTATGCGGTTAAAAACGGTGGTTTTACTGAAAATTATTCAATGTTAACTGTGATATTTTACATATTTTTTAGTCAAGTTAAGAGATATTTTAAAGGGTTTTCGTTTTAACTGGAATTGTTCCTGGTAT
>CAZIWJ010000127.1:4483-10334 GCA_964542855.1 uncultured Roseivirgaceae bacterium | reverse complement strand
CCTGAGTTTTCAATTTCTTTCAAACCGATGGCCGGATCCGATTACAGGAGTAGAGATGGTAGGCAGGAAGTTAACATCCGGCTGGACAAAGATTCACAGGTACTCATTAGAATGAATGTGGGCTACAAAACTTACTGGCTTGTATCCCGGGAAAAGAACAAATGCCGACCTGGTTAGCAGAACACACGAAAATTTAGGGCAACCTATTTATGAGTAACCCTGTGTAGGTTAGTTTAAAAACACGTATTCATTTTACCGGTGGTGGCCACTATGGCCACTTCAACGGGAAAAGTTGTTTATTATTTAATAGGTAACGGAATTATGTTACCGTTTTCTATCGGTTAATTTAAAGAATACATGCTTGGTAAAACAGGTGTGTGGATATGAGCAGAAAAATTATTTTTCGGCAGCATAAACATCTAAAACCAATTTACTCCTCACTCCAACTAGTATGGTTTCTTTTAAGCCGAAAGAGCCGATACTAACCAACCATTTCCTGCAAATAGTACGGAGCCCGGCAATGAGTAATTTTTAGGTAGTGATTAACATAATTATAATCTGCTGCGCTTTATCCGAATTAGCTGAAAAAAATGTTGCTTCAGGCAGTACAAATTAGTAGAATTGAATGACTGTATCGTTAGCCGTAATCAATGTTTGCTCAGTGTTTTGTACTTCCCATTTCTTTTTACTGAGCTGGGTCAATTTGAGTAAAAAAAGCCGGGTAAAATGCACCGGTACTTTTACGTTTAATTTAACTGGGGCCGGCGGTAATACTCGTTGGGCCTTGCTTGTTGTAGCTTACAAACTTTTAAAACCTGTGATTTAATTTAAACCCTCATGAAAAGAACAATTACACCTATTTTAATCTTGCTGATGCTGATATTTGCCCCGTTGCTCAGGGCGCAGGGGCAAACCATCAGCGGACAGGTAACTGCCGACGACGGGAACCCGATTCCCGGAGTTTCGGTAGTGGTGAAAGGCACAACTGCCGGAACCATTACCGATGCAGACGGGACTTATTCCCTCTCTTTGCCGGATAACGCCTCTACCCTGGTTTTCTCTTTTGTTGGTTTCGCCACTGTAGAGGAAGCCATCAATTCGCGCAGCACCATCAATGTATCCATGGAAACTGATATTACCCAGCTTTCCGAAGTGGTGGTTACCGAATTCGGGATTGAGAAAAGCCAGCGTTCGCTGGGCTATGCCGTGGAGAAACTGGATAACCAGGAAATTACCCGAACCAAACAAACCAACCTGGTTGAAGCCATCCAGGGCAAGGTTTCTGGCGTTCAGATTACCAACTCCGGAGGAGCACCCGGAATGAGCAGCCGGATTATTATCCGGGGAATTACTTCGCTGAATCCCAATGCCGATAACCAGCCATTATTTGTGGTTGATGGCGTTCCAATCGATAACTCCACCATTGAAGCCGACGGTACGCCCCGCGGGTTAACCAACCGTGCCGCCGATATTAACCCAAACGATATTGCCGAGCTCTCCGTGTTAAAGGGAGCTGCAGCAACGGCTTTATATGGTGTGCGTGCCGCTAACGGAGCCATTATTATCACCACCAAAAAAGGGCAGTCCGGAAAAGCCAGGATTACGGCCAAGAGCACCTTTGGTATACAGGAAATTAACAAAACCCCTGATCTGCAAGGTGAATTCGGACAGGGTTTCAGCGGCGAGTATCAGCCTACCAGCTTCTGGCCTTCCTGGGGGGCTCCGGTTGAGGCCGTACAGGCTTTTGAACCCGATCACCGTTTTTACAATAATTACGAGGATATCATGCAAACGGGTATGCTCTCTGATAATTACCTGAGTATATCCGGAGGTAACGACCAGGCCACCTTTTTTGTCTCCAGTTCTTACCTCGACCAGCAGGGCGTGGTTCCTAACAGTGGCTGGGACCGCACCTCTTTTAAACTAAGCGGAACTGTTAACGCTTCACCCAAACTAAAAATTGCAGGATCTGCGCTTTACTCTAACTCGGGTGGAAACCGGGTGCCTTTCGACCGTATTTTTGAACGCCTGATGTACTGGTCTAATACCCAGGATGCCAATGAGTATGTAAACCCCGATGGCACACAAATTACCTACGGCAATAACAATCCGGTTTACGACGCTTATTTTAATACGTACGAAGATAATGTAAACCGGCTCATTGGTAACATCAACCTGAACTACGAGGTTAATGACTGGATGAGTTTACAGTACCGACTGGGTACAGATTTTTACAGCGATGACCGGACCGAAATAGAAGCCGGGCCGGCCGGGGTTCCGGGAGAAAATGTATTCAATGGAGATCAAGGGGCTATTGAAGAAACCCGCATTCGCAGCCAGGATTTAAACTCTACCCTGAACCTCACCTTTCAGAAGGATTTCAGCAACGGTTTTTCCGGAACGTTGCGCCTTGGAAATGATGTATTTGACCGTCAGCGTTCGCAGGTAGCTGCCCGTGGTAATATATTTCTCGTGCCCCGTTTCTATTCGCTCGATAATACCATAGAACAAAATAACGACCAACGATCCTCCGAACGCAGGCTGGTAGGAGTTTACGGTAATTTAACGATGAGCTATAATAACCTGGTTTACCTTACGCTAACGGGCAGAAACGACTGGACTTCTACCCTGCCACAGGGGAACAACTCATTTTTCTACCCTTCAATCAGTACCAGCATACTGTTCGGTGAGTTACTGAACCTGCCTGAACAGGTTACTTTTGCCAAGTTTCGCGCTTCTTACGCCGAAGTGGGAAAGGATACCGACCCTTACCTTACTTCAACTACCTTCGATACCAGCGATCCGGTTAACAATCAGTTGGGATTTTCGCTCGACGATACCCGCGGATCGCGGGATCTGGAACCGGAACGGACTACCTCGGTTGAGTTAGGCCTGGCAACCGCTTTCTTCTCGAACCGCATTTCCCTCGACGCAACCTGGTACCGGGTGAATAGCCGCGATCAGATCCTGTTAGCCCCGGTTTCAGAAACCACCGGATTTAGCAACGTAATTATTAATGCGGGTGAAATTCAGAATACGGGCATTGAATTGCTGTTAAATGTTACCCCGGTAGTTTCGAACGGATTCCGCTGGGATATTACCACCAATTTTACCCGCAACCGCAACGAAGTAATTGAAATCAGTGATTTACTGGGTGATGAAATCCTGGTCGGCAGCCAGTTTGGCTACGGCGGCAGTTCGGTTTCCCTGCGTTTAGTGGAAGGCGACCCTTACGGAAACCTTTACGGCACCAGCTACCAGCGATTCTATGAAAATGGGGCACCCGATAATTTAACTACCCTAAACCGAAACCTGCCCATCGTTATCGGTACCAACGGTTTCCCCGCAAGAAATGGAGAACAGCTGATCCTGGGAAATGCCCAGCCCGACTGGCTAATGGGGATTACCAACTCGTTCAGCTATAAAGGCCTGAACTTATCGTTCCTGATCGATATCCGCCAGGGCATTGAGCAGTACAGCCAGTTCAACAACTTCTTCTCTGCTTTTGGTAAGCTTGATTATTCCACCGATCGTAATAGTGTGGTGGTATTTGACGGTGTTCAGGAAAATGGATCTGCCAACGACCAGCAAGTGTGGCTGGGCCAGGGTATTGGACCGGATGGAGAAAATTACGGGGCCGGTTTCTACCGGAACCACTTCAGGGGGTTGTCTGAAAATTTTGTTCGCGATGCCTCTTTCGTAAAACTTAGGAACATCACCCTGGGCTACGCACTGCCATCTTCCCTGATCGACAACTCGCCCTTCACCGGCGTGGAGGTGTCGGTTGCCGCCAATAATATCATTCTTTTTACTCCGTTTAACGGCTATGATCCTGAATCATTCAGTGCCGGAGCATCAGGAAATGCCACAGCATTCACCGGTTTAGGCCATCCTGGCGTTCGTAGTTTACTGTTCACCCTAAATGTTACCCTGTAATCATGTTAAATAAAATTATCTCATTTAGTCTTTTGGCTGGTATTATACTGGGGTTTTCGGGTTGCGAAGAATACCTCGACATCAATGACGATCCGAACAATCCTAACCAGGCCCCAATTACCGGTTTAATGGCTAATGTAAGCCTGCAAACCGGCGATAACGTTCAGTCGGTCGGTGCCATCACCTCATTCTACGTACAGTACCTGGCCAGCCCTAATGAAGCCAGCTCTACCGACGTGCAGGAACCCGTTTCCTACAATGGAACCTGGAGAGGATTGTACAGCAACATGACCGACATAAAGGTTATGATTCAACAGGCCCGCGAAAGTGGTGCTACTGATTATGAAGGTGTGGGCAATATATTACTGGCCATTAACCTGGGCCTCGTTACTCAGCTTTGGGGAGATGTTCCCTACAGTGAGGCTTTTACCGGTGAAAACCTGAACCCGGTATACGACGACGACCAGGAAATTTACACCGAAATTCAGGACTTACTGGATGCCGGCATCAGCCTGCTGGGTCAGGAATCTTCCGTTCAGCTGGGAGAAGATGATTTCGTGTACGAAGGCGATACCGATCTTTGGGTAAAGGCTGCTTATGCGCTGAAAGCCCGGTACGCTATTCATTTAACCAAAACATCGGAATTTAACTCCGACCCGATTTTAAATGATTTCCTGCCCAATGCTTTTGCATCCGGTGCTGACGATGCTTCGGTAAGTTACTACACGGAAAATCGAAACCCCTGGGCCAATGTAGCCATTGCCAACGCAGGCCTGATTTTGGGAGGATGGATTTCCGAGCAACTGGTGCAGGCCATGGACGGCACCACTTTTGGTGTGGTTGATCCCCGTTTATCCCAGATGATGGGTACGACCGATGAAGGCGAATACGTAGGAACTACTAACGGTGCCGGACGGGGCGATGCCGCCGAGCAGGGTGAGCGTTCTTACCTGGTAACCGGCACCTATTACTCGAGTGAACTTTCTCCGCTGGATATTATTACGTACAGCGAATTAAAGTTTATTGAAGCGGAAGCTGCCCTGCGCGGTGGTGATAATCCCGTTGCTTATGAAGCTTACCTTGAAGGTATTAATTCCCACATTCAGAAAATCGGAATTGCCGATTCGGCCCGTGAGGCTTACGTAACCGATCCGGCCGTGGCGGTTGGTGCAAGTAACTTAACGCTCGACCTTATTTTCAAGGAAAAGTATGTTGCTCTGTTTCTGAACCCCGAAACCTGGGTAGACGCCCGCAGAAATGATTACGATTATACCAACATGACCGTGCCGGTTAACCAGAACCCGGAACTGGGCGGTGATTTTATTCGACGACTGGCCTACCCGGATTCTGAAATTACCCGGAATACGGAGCAGGTTCCTGCCGGGGTTGATTTGCTGGACCGGGTTTGGTGGGATAATTAATTATTAAAATAGCTGAAGATGAAAAACTTACTATACATATACATTCTTAGTCTTGCCTTCATCAGTTTCTCTTGTGAAGAAAATGAAGAGCTACCCGGATACGAGGTGGTGGGAGAAGCCTATGCAACCGAGGTTGATTTTTCCGTATCTAACGACGAGGTAGTGGTTGGAGAAGAAGTAAACGTTTCACTGAATTATGCCAATTACGAGGCCGACCCCCTGGTATCGGTTACGGTTTACGCGGTTATTGATGGTAACCAAACCGACGTTACCACTTTCAACGAATCGGCTTCAACCGTAGGGTCACTGGTGGAACAAAGTTTTACCTACGAGGTACCGGCTGGTTCGGCGGGAACGTCGATTGAGCTTTTTGCAGAGCTTCGCTCGGAAAAGCCTTTTCCCCAGTTAGAACGCGTAGTGCTCACAGTTACTGAGTAAAAAGTATATTGTTAAACCGGGAGTACCCGGCGAACTGTAAAACCCTGTCTGATGTG
>CAZIWJ010000127.1:0-4383 GCA_964542855.1 uncultured Roseivirgaceae bacterium | reverse complement strand
TTATAATGAAGCTGTGTTTCAATTATTCGACGAATTAACCGATATTCAAATTGCCTCTTTGCAACTGGCAATCGGGGAAACGATTGTAGAAACGATTTTTGTAACCGGTGGCTTTAGTAATAGCGAATATTTACCGGCTTTCTTGCCCAAAAGCTACCGGCGTACAATACCTGTTCGGCTTCTTCTCCCATGGGGGCTACACTGGGAGCCGCTTTGGTGATCCATTGGCCGGATATACGATACGATCGTTTCAACTACCCGCTTCGTCGCATTGAACAATAAAAATTATGAAAGAATACATCAATCCAAACTATCCCGACATCAGCTTCCTGAGGGAAAAAGCAAAAAAGAGAATTCCCCGATTTGCTTTTGAATACCTCGACGGGGGGTGCAATTCGGAAATCAACCTGAAAAGGAATACCAACGATATTCGTAATATTCTGCTCCGGCCGTATTACCTGCGCGATATCCGGGAAGCTAGCCTGAAAACGGAATTGTTCGGCCACGTTTACGATGCCCCGTTTGGCATGGCACCCATCGGGTTACAGGGATTGATGTGGCCCCGGGCCACGGAAATTCTCGCCAAAGCGGCTACCGATTACAATGTTCCTTTTACCCTCAGTACGGTTGCCACTGCCAGCGTGGAAAAGGTAGCTGAAATTACAGAAGGTAAAGCCTGGTTTCAACTGTACCATCCCGCGGAAAAGGACTTACGAAACGACCTGCTGAAACGGGTGGCCCAGTCGGGCATCGAGGTGTTAGTAGTGTTATGCGACGTACCCAGTTTCGGTTATCGCAGCAAGGAAATAAAAAACGGACTGGCCATTCCTCCCAAACTCACCCTCAATAACATGGTTCAGATTGGATTGAACCCCAACTGGGCTCTGCAAACCCTGTTTGCCGGGCAACCTTCATTTAAAACCCTGGAACCGTACATACCTAAAGGGATGAGTCTCAAGCACCTGGGGCAGTTCATGAATAAAACGTTCGACGGCCACCTGGATATGAACCGGTTAGGAGAAATCCGCGACCGCTGGGAAGGAAAAATGGTGCTGAAAGGGGTAGCTAGCCCGGAAGATGCACAGAAATGCCTCGATTTGGGGCTGGATGGGATCATTGTTTCCAATCATGGTGGCCGACAACTCGATCACGGGGAGTCATCGGTGTCGGCACTCCAGGCAATCAGCGAAGAATTCCGGGGGAAGTTTCCTATCATGATGGACAGCGGAATCCGTACCGGCCCCGACATTGCCAGTGCCATCGCAGCCGGTGCCGATTTCACTTTCCTTGGCCGTTCGTTCATGTACGGGGTAGCTGCCCTGGGCAACAAGGGAGGAGACCATACCGTCTCTCTGCTGAAAAAACAATTGTTCCAGGTCATGGACCAACTCGGCTGTGAGAGCGTATATGATCTTCGCAAGCGGCGAATAACACCAGAGGAAAAACAGTTGCTTCCTGGAATATAAAATATCGGGCCAACGCAGATGCCATCGATAAATTTAACCGGGAAACAGGGAATGGCTCCTGATTGCCTGTTCAATCAAAGCCACTAGTTCTGCGTTTCTTCTGCGTTTTTCTCCTCCATTACCCTTTTCAACTGTTCCTGGGTGGCCTGCATTTCTTCCATGTTCTGGCGCATTTCTTCCTCCTGCGCTCGCAGTTCTTCGGCCTGTTCCCGGCTTTTCTGCAGCATGGTTTCCATTTTATGGGTATTGTTAATGTTTGCCAGCACGGAAGACAACGATTCGGCCAGTTTGTTCAGGAAACTGATCATGTGTTCTTCCATCTCGCGGATTGCCGCTATTTCCAGTATTCCAATGCATTCGTCGTTATCCATCAGGGGAATAATGATTACAAAACCCGGGTTTACCTCTCCCGTACCCGATTTTATGTTGGCGTAATCGTGAGGCACCTCGGTTATTATAACAGGTTTTTTCTCCAGCCAACACTGGCCGGTAAGCCCTTCACCCTCCTCAATTCGCTCTTCAATAAACTTCTTTCGCCCCCAGGCGTAACAGGCAACAAGCTCCAGGCAGGCAGGTTGATCCTCTTCACCTTCCTGAACCAGGTACAACCTTCCCTGATTGGCGTGAACAAATGGAATCAGTTTACCTAAAAATACACTCCCGAAGTTGGCTAAATTATCCTGCGTCTGTCTGAACAGATCGTTGAACCCGGCAATACCTTCCACCTGCCAGTTGCGCGTTTTTTCCTCTTCCTCGAGGCGGACGAAGTCTTCTTTCATCTGCAACAGGGCTTTCCCCATTGAGTCTTCCTCGCTCACCAGTTGAAAAGGGTAATCGAAGTTCTTTTTACCCATTTCTTCCGCGAAACGGGTTACTTCAGAAACGCTGCTCACCACCCGGTTCAATGATTGATTAATCTGCCCGATTTCGTCGGTCCGGTTGGTCTGGTACTCGTCTACCTTTTTTCTCCCGGCAATATCCTTTAGCCTTTCGTTAATAAAAATCAACGGATTTATTTCCTTTTTCAGGTAAATGCGCAGTACCACGAAGGCCAGCACACCGAAAATGGCGGTAACGAACAGGATTAGGTTTTGCAGGTTAGACAGCGGTTCATTAATCAGGTACTCTTTGGGTGCTGCAATGCCTATATACAGGTCAAAGGCTTCGTAACTCTTTAAATAATGAATAAAGGTTTCGCCTTCTTCCCCACCCCAGTTCATGGTGATATCACCTTCTTCCAGGTTCAGCAGCTTTTGCAGTTCCGGGTGATCTTCTACGGTTTCATCTTCGTATTCAGGGTGAATGAGCAGATTACCGTTTGAACTCAGTGCGTACGGGTAACCGGTAGTGGCATACGTTTTATTATAGAACTTCTCCTTCAGGAAATTTAGGTCTTTTTCTTTTACGCCCACGTACAGAATACCTACTGTATTGCCATTGGATTTGATGGGCTGGTAAGCAGTTAGGTACCAGTCGTTCACCACGTACGCTCGTCCGTAGAAAGTTTCTCCCCGCTCTATGGTTTGTATAACCGGCGAGCTGTCGGGAATGTAAGTACCCACGGCCCGGCTGCCATCGAGCTTGCGTACATTCGTTGAAATTCTAAGGTAGCCTCCCGGTATTTTCTGAAATACCGTAGCGGTTTGTCCGGTCAGGTCCATAATTTCATCAACCAGGGTAAAATTGTTGTGCAGCGGGGTGTCGCCTAAATACCACCCGGAAAGCTGCACTTCTTTTTTAGCTTTAGAAATCTGCTGAATAGCTTCCATGGTTACCGGTAGCGAGTCAACCACCTGGAAGCTACCGCTTTTATTAAATAAATCAGTTGCCACGTCGAGAGCCATTTTCACCTGCTGTTCCTTTTCCTTAATTTGCAGATCGAGCATGGCTACCATGTCTTGCAGGTGGTTATTCATCTGCTTTTGGGCCTGCTGCTCTAACCGGGATTTCTGCGACAGGTAAATGGTGATTCCCAGGATGATTAATCCCCCGATACTAATCAGGCTCAGCGTAAATAGTAACCGGTTGTAAAAGCTAAATTTATTCAGGCTGCTCATAATAATATGGCTGTTAGTTCACGGCTTATTTAAATCTATCTCAAGTTAGTTGAACAGATTAAATTAGTTCCTTTGATGCAGCCCAATGATTGCACGTGTAATACTTCGCCGGCTTTTGCAGGTTTTAATGGTTTACCCTGTTGTTAGGGCCTGTTGATTTTACCAACTTTTAATCAAACAGTGATTTAACCGGGTGTAATTTATTTAGTATGTTAATTTAGTTAGTTAGAATTACACGTAAAGTAGTTAGCAAGCAATGAGTAACCTTTTAGTAAACACTTATTGTTAAACAGGCCCGTGAAAATTAAATAGCAGGTTTAGTACACCAACTATTCTTTCTTCAATTGCTGGCAATGGTTACAGGCAGGATACGATTTAAATAATGGGGATCATGAATGCCCCGGCAAAAGAACCTAATCGATTCCAAATGGAAATAAGCTAACCGGTTTCATTTAGGATATTCTTCGTCGACTTATATCTTCCTCTCCTCATTCGTATTGCTTCATGGCTTTTTGGTGGATCCGGTATACCTTTTCGGCCAGGCTCCAGGGCGAGAGAACACGCACTTTATAGGCATAACTGACAATATCCTGCACCAGTTCGTAGGTAATCATTACGTGCAGCTTTACCGTGGTTCCCGTTTGATCTTCTTCCACAATCTGCTGCGTTTTATGCATGGGTACCGATTTAATATATTTCCCCTGCTCCGGGGTGAATTTTAGCAGCACTTCTTCGGCTTTGCCGGATACTTTAACCGTAAGCATGCTGATGGTATTTTCGGGCATCGAGCCCCGGGTAAAATTTTTCGCTGCCCCGTATTGAATCCGTTATTCCATTTACCAACACAGACCCGCGAGGGC
>CAZIWJ010000126.1:0-10441 GCA_964542855.1 uncultured Roseivirgaceae bacterium | reverse complement strand
TGTTGACGGGGTTTCTGCTCTCCTCATACGATTTAGTGCCGACTTCAGGTACCTGTTTGTGAATAAGCCGGTTGCCGATATGCTGAACCTGCCGGTGGATGAAATTATCGGTAAGTACCCGGAAGACCTGGAGGTAGATATTGAAGCCACTAACCGTGTAAAGCATTTATGGCAACGGGCAATTGATGAAAGGCAGGAACTAAGCTACGAAAATACCATGGAAACGGCCCGGGGAACCATGAACGTAATTACTAAAGTAGTTCCGGAAATTAACGATGAGGAAGGAGTCGATTCCATCCTGCTGATTACTACCGATATCACCGAACTGAAAAAAGTTCATCATAGCCTTGTACAACAAGAACAGGAAGATGTAAAAATAAGCGGCCAGGCCAACCTGGAAGCTATTATTGAGGCAAGTAATGACTTCATCTGGTCGGTCGATGCAAACTACCAGCTAATGGTGATTAATCCGGCCTACCGCCAGTTTCTTGGTAGTCATTTCAAGGCCGTTCCTGCACTGGGTTCATCCATGCTGCTGGATCAATTCCCGGAAAAAACAGTAAAATTTTGGCAATCGAATTACGATAAGTGCCTTGCCGGCGAGCGCATCGTACTGGTTACTGATGAACCCAACGGGAAGGGTACCGAAAAACGCCAGCACAAGCTGTTCCCTATTGTCAGTGAGCAGGGTAAAATAGTAGGGGTAAGCTGCATTAGCCACCTACTCACTTAATTTCCTTTTTCTTGTTGTATTGCATGAACCGGGTGAAAATAGTACATTCGATGTACACTATACAACAAGAATCAATATCCTATGCTAAACTTATCAGTAGTTCTGGAGGATAGTGCGCGCCGCTATCCCGACAAAACCGCCTTTGTATTTGGCGAAACCCGCCTTTCTTTCGCCCAGGTAAATGCCATGGCCTGCCAGGTAGCCAACGGGCTGATTGGTAAAGGTATTCAACCCGGCGACAAGGTAGCCCTGAGCTGTCTTAACCTGCCCTACTTCCCGGTAGTTTACTACGGTATCCTGAAAGCCGGTGCCATTGTGGTTCCCCTTAATGTGTTGCTGCGAGATGAAGAAATTGCCTATCACCTGGCCGATAGCGATGCCAAAGCCTACTTCAGCTTCGTAGGCACCGACCAGTTGCCGATGGGACAGTTCGCCAAAAAAGCTTTCGATGCAACCGATGCCTGCGAGCATCTATTCATGATTACTGCCCAGCCTGCTGACGCTTCGCCTTACGACGGAATAGAAACCCTGGGGCAGTTGATGGGCCAACAGCCGGGTTCTTTCCCTACCTGGCAGTCGGGTGCAGAGGATACGGCCGTGATCATTTATACCTCCGGCACAACCGGTCGGCCGAAAGGGGCAGAGCTAACTCATAATAATTTGTTTCTGAATGCTTACCTGTGCCGGGAACTGGCGCAGATGAATAAAGACGATGTGGCCCTGCTGGTGCTGCCCATGTTCCATATTTTCGGGCAAACATTCTTGCTCAACGCGGGAGTATGTTACGGGGTAACCAACGTGCTCATGCCCCGCTTCGATGCAGGGCAGGCCATCGAGTTAATCATTAAAGAAAAAGTAACACTATTCGCCGGGGTGCCTACCATGTACTGGGGACTGCTGAATTACAAAGGGGAACTGGATACCACAAAAGTGGCCGATAACCTCAGGCTCTGCGTATCGGGTGGGGCTTCCCTGCCGGTTAAAGTACTGGAAGATTTTGAATCGCGCTTCAACGTGCCCATTATCGAAGGCTACGGCATGTCGGAAGGTTCGCCGGTGGTTACCTTCAACCAGCTCGATGTCGGGCGTAAGCCGGGCAGTATCGGTACCCGGGTGTGGGGAGTCGACGTAAAGATTACCGACGAAAACGGAAATGAAGTGAAACGCGGAGAAAAAGGGGAATTGCTTTACCGGGGCCACAACGTAATGAAAGGATATTACCGGAAGGAAGAGGCTACGGCCAAAGCACTGATAGATGGCTGGATGCACTCCGGCGATATCGCTATCGAAGATGAAGAAGGTTTCTTTTACATTGTTGACCGGGTGAAAGACCTGATTATCCGGGGTGGAATGAACGTGTATCCCCGTGAGGTGGAAGAAATTATGATGAAGCACGAAGCCGTATCCATGGTGGCTGTAATTGGTGTGCCCGACGAAGAAAGCGGGGAAGAAGTGAAAGCCTGCGTGGTGCTTAAGGAAGGGGGCAGTGTGGATGAACAATCACTGATTACCTGGTGTAGGGAGCATATGGCAGCTTACAAGTTTCCACGCACCATCGAGTTCCGCGACAGCCTGCCAATGAACGCAACTGGAAAGATCCTGAAAAAAGAACTGAGGCAGGAAGTGGAAGCTTAAAATGTTTAAAATGTTCTTTAACCATTTCTTTCCGGCCGGCAGGGATAGTATTGTAAATCTATCTCAGCCATGCAAACTACTACTATCTCTTCTCACTGGTCGGTGGTGAATTACCAGGGGCAGCCCACCCTGGTGTTGCAGTACAATAACGGTAAGGTAGCCTACCACAGTATGAGCAACGTAAACGAAGGCAGCTGGTACGTTAGCCGTACCAGGTTTGCCATTCAATGGGATGGGGCGCAGTGCCGCTGGTAATTCATTCCAATTACTTAATAAACAACAATGGGGTTTATTAACGGGTGGAAGCCACTTTAATGCACCGCAAGCAGTAAAAACTAAATACGCAATCGGAAAAACACCTTTACGTCTGGAAATACCGCGCTTCAGGCTTTCTTTTTGTGAAGAAAAAAAGGAAATTATAATCATAGGAATATATCCCTCACACATCGTATCCTTGTATTGTGTGGTAACAACCCCCATTTTTATGCGATTATTGGCCGTAGCCTTACTTGGAACTTTTTTTTTCATTCAGTGCCGCAGCAAACCTGAAACTGCTGCTGAAGATCCCCCGCGTAACCCACCCGTTCATGAAGGTGAAAACATTGCCATTGCGCTGGAACCCGGAAGTAACCGGATAGCCATAGATTTACAGGGTAAAATATGGAGTTTTCCGGCAAAAGGAGGGAGAGCCCGCTTGCTTACGCCCAGCCTGAATACCTGCTACGAACCTACCTGGTCGCCCGACGGAAATCACATTGCCTTCCATGCCGCAACTGATGGCTTCTATCACCTCTGGACAGTAAAGGCCGATGGTACAGAATTAAAGCAAATTACTTTCGGCGAAGTAAACGACAAAGAACCACACTGGTCGCCGAAAGGGCATGAAATTATTTTTACCAGCGACCGACAGGGTAACCTGGACATCTGGAAAGTAACGCTGCAAAATGGTTTTACCGAACCACTCACCATCGCAAAAGCCGATGATTATTTTCCCTCGTATTCTCCCGAAGGTAATGACATTACCTTCGTTTCAGAACGCCAGGGCAATTACGGGCTATACCGTACCCACCTCATCAAGTACGGTACGCTACTGCCAGAACTCATTCATGCCTCCGATAACCCCATTCTTTCGCCCTCCTGGCATCCGGGTAACAAAGGAATCAGTTACTGCTTATCCAGGGATCAGTCGTTCCACCATTTCTTCTGGCAGGAAGATGCCAATCGTCAGCTAACCAGCAAGGAAGAAGTTGTATATCCCTATCGCATCGCCTGGCAAAGCGACACCAGCTTCCTGTACACAGCCGATAAATCTGTTAAGCAACGGGTGCTGGGTGAAGACCGGGTTAATATTATTAATTTTACGGCCATCACCACCGATAAGCCTGCGTCTGAAAATTCCGGGGCCGCTTTATCGAATATTTCAAAGTAATTGTACATAAAGGAGTCTTATCCGGTATACATTCCGGGCACTTGCTTGGTAATGAGCATACAGGAGTTTATTTTTCAGCATTAACTGAAAGTAAACATACCTATGAAACGTCTTACCCTTACGTTAACCCTCCTCTTTGTTACTCTTTACGGTGTTGCCCAGATGGCCATGCCTACTATCCTTCCCATGCGTGAGCGGGCACGGGTAATGGACGAAATCCTGGAAGAACGCTTCACTACCCTGCTTCCCGGCATGATGGAAGAAACGGGTATCGATATGTGGCTGATTATTGCCCGCGAATACAATGAAGACCCGGTAATCAGAACCATGCTCCCGGCAACCTGGCTGAATGCCCGCCGCCGCACAATCCTGGTTGTACACAACCACCCGGAACGGGGAGTTGAGGGACTGGCCATTGCTCGTTACAACGTGGGAAATCTGTTCAACAGTGCCTGGAACCCGGAAGAACAGCCCGACCAGTGGGAACGACTGGTAGAAGTAATTGAGGAAAGAAACCCGGAAACGATCGGGATTAACGTGGCAGATATCTACAATCATGCCGATGGGCTAACTCACCAGGAGCATGAGTACCTGATGGAAGCATTACCCTCAAAGTACGCCAAACGTGTGCAACCGGCCGAAGAACTGGCGGTTCGCTGGCTGGAAACCCGAACCGATAGGGAGCTGGCCATGTACAAACAGGTAAACCGCATTGCTCATGCCATTATAGATGAAGCGCTTTCCGAGCAGGTTATTCAGCCCGGTGCAACTACTACCGACGATGTGGAATGGTGGTTTCGTGAACGGGCTGCCGAACTGAAACTCGATACCTGGTTCCACCCTACCTGCGAAATTACCCGCCCCGAACCGGGTAATAAAGAACAAAACCGCTCCTTCAGCCAACGTTCCGGTTCCAGCACAATCATGCCCGGCGACCTGGTGCACATCGATTTCGGGATTACTTACCTCCGAATGAATACCGATACCCAGCGCAATGCCTACGTGCTAAAGCCGGGAGAAAGCGCTCCGCCTGCCGGGTTGCTGGAGGCTTTCCAGAAAGGTCGTCGACTGCAGGACATCATGACCAGTAAATTCCGCGATGGCATTACCGGTAACGAAATTCTTTCGGCTACCCGCAAACAGGCCGTAGAAGAAGGTATTACCCCCAGTATTTATTCCCACCCGATCGGGTATCACGGCCACGCAGCCGGTACTTCTATTGGTTTGTGGGATAACCAAAACGGCATCCCTACCGGTGAACATCCCCTTCAAAATAATACAGCTTACGCCATTGAACTCAACGCCCGGGTGTATGTACCCGAATGGGGTAAGGAGATCCGGGTCATGCTCGAGGAAAATGCTGCCTACAGTAACGAACGGGTGTACTACATCGATGGCCGACAGGAACAACTGTACCTGATTCCTCGTAACGTCAGCGTTTCAGAAAAAAATAACAAGTACAGCGAACGATAAATAATTTAACTTACATGCACATAATTTACACCGCTATACTGGGCCTGTTGCTCAGTGGGGTAGCTATTGCCCAAAATGAACCCGTTACCCGGGCTAATTACGACCTGGCCGCACGATTTTCTCCCGATAAACTGGAAAACATGGTGTTTTCAACCCGGGTAGACCCGCACTGGTTAAAAAACACCAACCGGTTTTGGTACGAGTACGAAACGTCAGAAGGTAAATTCTATTACATCGTAAACCCGGCCCGAAAAAGTAAGACCCCCCTTTTCAACCGGGATGAACTGGCCGCAGAAATGACTCGCCTGAGTAAAGATCCTTTCGATGGCAAGCACCTGGACCTGGAAAACCTAACGTTTATTAACAACGAAACAGCAATCCGTTTTGAAGTGGAAAGTAAACTGGTGGAAGAGGAAGACGACGAGGAGGAAGGGAAGAAAAAAATGAAAACCTGGTATTTCGTCTACACGCTAAATAGCGGCAACCTTCGCCTGCTGGAAGATTACGAAAAACCTAAAGATGATGCCGATTGGGCCAGCGTTGCCCCCGATAGCTCTTACGTGCTGTTTGCCCGGAATTATAACCTCTACTGGATGGACTATGAAAACTACCTGAAGGCCCTTGAAGATGAAGAAGATAGCACCATCGTAGAAAACCAGTGGACAGACGATGGGGTGGAATACTATAGCTACGCTGCTGCTGAACGCGGGAAAACCAACCGGGAAAAAGAAGAGGAAAAAAACGACCGAAAAGCCGTAGACGTTGTGTGGTCGCCGGATTCACGAAAGTTTATCATGACGCGAAACGATGCGCGCGAGGTAGATGACCTGTACGTCATTAACTCGGTAGCCGACCCCCGCCCCACACTGGAAACTTATAAGTACCAGATGCCCGGTGAGGAAGAAGCCCCGCAGGCAGACCTGCTGCTCTTCGAATTTAACGGTAAAAGCCAGCAGCAAATTGAAGACGACCGTTTTCCCGATCAGTCGCTTCGTTTGCTGGATGAACCCCAGGATAAAAATACCCGCGACGATAAGCGCCGACCGGATATCTGGCTCGGTGAAAACGCCCGCTATTTCTACTTTGCCCGCATTAGCCGCGATTACAAGCGGGTAGACATGTGCCAGGTAGATGCAAATACCGGGGAAGTAAATGTACTGGTAGAAGAACGGCTGAATACCTACATCGATCGTAATACGCACAACCACTTCCGGGTACTGGATAACGGACGACAGTTTATTCACTGGTCGGAACGAACCGGCTGGGGGCATCTTTACCTGTATAACCAGAACGGGGTAGTACGCCAGCTGACCAGTGGCCCCTGGCATGTAGACGGCGTGGAAGGGGTAAACGAACAGAACAGCCTGGTGTACTTCCGGGCCAATGGCCGGGAAGAAGGAGAAGACCCTTATTTCTACCACATGTACCGCGTAGGGTTAAATGGCGGCACGCCGCAATTACTAAACAGAGGAAACTTCCACCACGCTTCTAATATCAATGACAACCAAACGTACTTCGTCGATAATTACTCCCGGGTGAACACTACGCCGCAGTCAGACCTGTACGATAACCGGGGAGATAAAATCATGTCGCTGGAAACAACAGATTTATCTCAGTTGTTTGCCGCCGGTTACCAGTTTCCTGAGCCGTTCGTGGCTAAAGCCGGTGATGGGATTACAGATATTTATGGTGTAATGTATAAGCCCTTCAACTTCGATTCCACTAAATTATACCCGATTATTGAGTACGTATATCCCGGTCCGCAAACTGAGGCTGTCTCCAAGTCGTTCTCAGCGCGGATGAACCGTACCGACCGGATGGCCCAGCTGGGTTTTGTGGTCATTACCCTGGGGAACCGTGGTGGCCATCCCGACCGCTCTAAATGGTACCACAATTACGGGTACGGCAACCTGCGCGATTACGGCCTGAAAGATAAAAAAATCGTGGCCGAGCAGCTGGCTATGAAGCACGACTTTATCGATATTAACAAGGTTGGAATTTTTGGCCATTCCGGCGGAGGCTTCATGTCTACGGCGGCTATGCTGGTGTACCCCGAATTTTTCAAAGTAGCGGTTTCTTCTTCGGGTAACCACGATAATGCAGTGTATAACCGCTGGTGGAGTGAAACCCACCACGGGGTGAAGGAAGTAACCGACTCAACCGGGAAATTAACCTTCGAGTACGACATCGATAAAAACCCAGACCTGGCCAGTAACCTGAAAGGAAAGTTAATGATCACCACGGGTGATATCGATAATAACGTGCATCCGGCTGGCACCATACGCATGGCTAATGCCCTTATTAAAGCCAACAAGCGGTTCGATTTTTTTATATTTCCCGGACAGCGACACGGGTACGGCGATATGTACGAGTATTTCTTCTGGCTGAAAGCCGATTACTTCAGCCGCCACCTGATGGGTGACCCTAATCCGAGAACAACAGACGTTGAACATATGAATCGCGACGAACCTGCCGATAAGTAAATAAAAAACAGGATTGGTCTACTTGTAACTTTTATTAAAGTTACCCGGCCAATCCTGGTTATTATTCCGGAGTTTGACCCAGCGCCTCGCTTGCGCGCGTTTCCTAACGCGTGCGCAAATCGAAAATTAAAATCAGGAAATTACGCCCGAACCAATCAGTTCTTCACCCCGGTACCAGGCAGCAAACTGGCCCGGGGTAACTCCTCGCTGGGCTTCTTTAAAAATAATATACAAACCGTCGGGCTCGCAGTGCAGCGTGGCTTGCTGTAAGGGCTGACGATAGCGGATGCGAACCTGGTATTCCCTCGTTTCACCAACGGCCATTTGTAAATCTTCGCGCACCCAGTGCAGTTCTTCCGGTTGAATGTGCAGGCCCTTACGGTACAGCCCCGGGTGGTCATCGCCCTGCCCGGTGTAAATAACATTCTGCTTTACATCGGTAGCAATAACGAACAGCGGTAAAGCGGTTCCTCCCACACCTAAACCTTTACGTTGACCAATGGTAAAATAATGAGCCCCATTGTGATTACCCACCACTTTTCCATCTTCCGGGGTATAAGTAAACGCCTCGCTCAGTTGCTGAAGAGAAAAGCTAACTTCATCCTGTTGGCCTGCAAGCACGGGCGTATTGGAATATTTAACTGCGTTGCGGTCAATTTCTACAATCTTACCCGGTTTGGGTTTCAGCTTTTGCTGCAGGAATTCGGGCAGCCGAACCTTCCCAATAAAGCATAACCCTTGCGAGTCTTTCTTCTCAGCAGTGATCAGGTTCTGCTGTCGGGCTATTTCCCTAACCTCAGGTTTGTTGAGTTCTCCAACGGGAAACAGGGCCTTGCTCAACTGGTACTGGTTCAACTGACACAAAAAGTAACTCTGGTCTTTATTATTGTCGTTACCGGCCAATAACTGGTATACCGGATTGCCGGCCTCATCAATCGTTTCCCCTTTCCGGCAGTAGTGGCCGGTAGCCACGAAATCGGCTTCCAGTTTCATGGCGGTATCCAGGAAAATATCGAACTTAATTTCCCGGTTGCAAAGCACATCCGGGTTAGGTGTACGGCCCTGTTCGTATTCGTTGAACATGTAGTCTACAATGCGTTCCTTGTATTCTGCACTCAGGTCGATAGTTTGAAAAGGAATACCCAGTTTCTGGGCAACAATCAGGGCATCATTGCTGTCTTCCAGCCAGGGGCATTCTTTGCTAATGGTAACGGAATCATCGTGCCAGTTCTTCATGAACAGGCCAATAACTTCGTGGCCTTCCTGCTGCATTAAATAAGCGGCCACACTGGAATCCACTCCTCCCGACATGCCTACTACTACTCGTGCCATATTAGTTAAGGTATAATAATGTTATGCGCGTTGTAAAGAAGTTTTACTTTGGCCTTCACAAACCGTGTGTAATTTCAGGCAGTTGCAAAACTTTTGCTCAACGTTAAACAAGCGTACGAAATTCCGTGCAGGCTGTTTTTATCGTTTAAACTTATTCTGGTCTTCCTTCTTCATCCATTTGGCAATGTTCACCATGGGTTTGGGGTACGTATCTCCCAGCTTCACCCCGGCATTTTGCAGCACATGTTCATCCAGTTCGGGGGCGAAGTGTACTTTCTTTCCGTTAATATCGCCAAGTTCAGGAATCCAGTGGCGTACGTATTCACCGCTGTCGTCGTAGCGAGTGCCCTGGCTGATGATATTAAAATACCGGTCTTCACGCGGGTCGTTGCCCACCCCGGCCGTGTAATTCCAGTTGCACCAGTTGCTGCAAACGTCGTAATCGATGAGCAGTGATTCAAAGTAAGCCGCACCCCAGGTCCAGTTAATTTCCAGGTCTTTAACCAGGAAACTGGCTACATTCTGCCGGCCCCGGTTACTCATGTATCCGCTTTTGTTCAGCTCTCGCATGTTTGCGTCAATGTAGGGAACGCCCGTACTGCCTTCTATCCAGCGCTCAAATTTGGCTACATCCTCTTTCAGGAATACCGGCTTGCCCTGGGTTCCTTCGAGGTGAAAAATCTTATCTTCGTATTTCAGGGCCACGTATCGGAAATAATCGCGCCACAGCAATTCAAAAATTAGCCAGTAGGTAGACGAGTTTTTCTCCCGCTCGGCTTCGTATTGCTTTACCTGCTCGTAAACCGATCGGGGGGAAAGGGAACCGTTGGAAAGCCAGGCCGAAAACTTGGAGGAAAAGTCGGCGCCCATCATTCCGTTACGGGTTTTCTTGTACTCTTTTAGGCAGTCGTGGTCCCAGATGTATTCCATCACCCGTTCCATGCCGGCAGTTTCGCCTCCCTTGTATTGTAGCACGCTGCGCGAATCGTATTCCGGTTCAGATACCCCCAGTGCGCTATAAGAAGGCAGGACTCCGGCATCGATGCCTTCCGGTAAAGAGGGCATTAGGGTAGGAGCGTTAACCGTAGGACGGGGCTCAGCAAATTTTTCCGATTTTTTCCGGAACTGGGTAAATACGTCGGGCAGCTCTTCCATGCTGAATGGAATATCATCAACGTGCAGCAGGGTCATCTGCCAGAAGAGCAATAATTCCTTGCCTTCCTCCTTTAACTTGTCTTCAAGGGCGCGGTCAACCTTTACTTCCTCGTAAGTTACTTCTTCGCTGGCAAATACCGCGTCGGCGCCAGTCTGGCGAACCAGTTCCATTACTGCTTCCTGCGGCTTGCCGGTACGAAT
>CAZIWJ010000125.1:0-10447 GCA_964542855.1 uncultured Roseivirgaceae bacterium | reverse complement strand
CGGCTACGCCACCGACAAACGTTGGAACCTACGCAGTAGAAGTAGCGGCAAGCAGCACCAATTATGAGGGAGAAGCCACCGGTGAGTTATCGGTGGTTCCAGATGACGTTGAAATTACGATAGATGATTCAACATTTACTTACGACGGCACGGCGCAGGAACCGGAATTCACCACCTCCCCACCTAATATTCCAGTCGCATTTAGTTATTTCGGCCGGGAACCCATTAATACCGGTAGCTATCCTTTCACGGTCGGGTCGGCCGACCCAAATTATAACGGCAGTACTGAGGGAACACTGGTTATTAATAAAGCCACTGCTAACGTATCGGTAGAGAATACAACCCAAACCTACACCGGAGAAGCACTGGAGCCGAATATTATTATAACTGAAGAATCAGCAAGCGAGCAGTTTACCACCACTGTCCGGTACAACGGATCTACTTCTCTCCCGGTAAATGCCGGAACCTATACGGTGAGTGTGGAAACGGAAAGCCCCAATTATACCGGTACAGCCAGCAGTTCATTTACCATCGTACCGGATACGGTAACCTATACCATCCAGGACACTACCTTTACCTACAACGGTAATCCGATACAGCCTGGTTTTACGGTGCAACCGGAAGCAGCAAACATTAACATCACGTTCAGCGATAATTCGTCTTCCAGGACCAATGCCGGTACTTACGCATTCACCCTTTCCCCGGCAAGCAGTAATTATGTTGGCAGCAAAACCGGCACGCTGGTTATTAACAAAGCCGAACCTGTTATCACGTTTGGCAGTACCACTCAAACCTACACCGGATCGGGGTTGGAGCCAGAGGTAAGCATTAGTCCGAACACTGAAACCTATACCATCACTACCGAATACGACGGCTCTCCCGATCTACCTGTTAATGCCGGTACTTACAACGTATCGGTTAGGGCAGAGAATGATAATTACGATGCTACCTCTACCGTTGCGTTTACCATTGTACCGGATACGGTAACCTACACCATCCAGGACACTATCTTTACTTACGATGGTAACCCTGTAGAGCCTGGTTTTACGGTGCAACCGAAAGAGGCAGATATTAACATTACGTTCAGCGATAATTCGTCTTCCAGAACCAATGCCGGTACTTACGAATTCACCTTATCACCGGTAAGCGATAATTACTTCGGCAGCAAAACCGGAACTTTAACCATTGAAAAAGCTACGGCAAGCATTGCGTTTTCTGACGTTAGCACTACGTATAATGGAAACCCGCAGTCGCCCAACATTACGTTAACCCCGGGTTCGGAAACTTTCGAAACAACAATACTTTACAATGGGGAAACCGATGAGCCGGTGAATGCGGGATCGTACGAGGTTACCGTAACCGTAAGCAACGAAAATTACGAAGGGAGCAACCGTATAACATACACTATTAATAAAGCGCCTGTAAACATACAGGTTCTTCAGGATACATACACGTACAACGGCAATCCTTTCCGGCCCGGTACGCAAACCACACCAACAGGAATTCCGGTAACCGTTACCTACGATAACAGTGGGTCCAACCCGGTAAATGCAGGAACTTATCCGTTTACGGTTTCTTCTAGTGATAATAACTACAGCGGAAGCACCACGGGCACCCTTACCATCAATAAAGCTGCCGCCAGTATATCGTTTAATAACCTGACCCAGACTTACACCGGTGGTACCCTGGAACCCTCTATTGATATCTCCCCCCAAAGTGAGAATTTTAACACTACGGTATTGTACGACGGCAACCCCGGTAAACCGGTAAACGCCGGTACTTACCAGGTAGATGTATCGGCGGAAAGCACGAATTATACAGGCAGTGATTCGGAAGAATTTACTGTACTGCCCGACAACCTGGAACTGGAAATTACCAACAATACATTTACTTTCGACAGCCTGCCCAAGCTTCCTGAAATAGCGGTTACCCCGGCAGGAGTAGCTTTACAATACGATTTTACAGGGCGAAACGCTCCTCCGGAAGAAACCGGAACGTATGATTTTACAGCTTCTTCCAATAGCCCCAACTACCTGGGAAGTATTAGCGGATCGATAACCATTAATCCTTCTCCACAGGAAATCATTCTCAATCTGGATGAAATTAATGGCTACCAGTTGCAGCGCGATACCCTGAGTTTACCGGCAACAGCCACTTCAGGCCTGCCGATTTCCTACGAGCTGACCGATACAACTAATGTGAAATTCGACGAGAATGACCCCAACCTGCTCATCTTCAAAAATGTAGGAGAGGTGGAAATTACGGCTAACCAGGGGGGAGACGGTAACTATCTGCCAGCTGAAACGGTAGTAAAAGGGTTTACCATTAAACAACAAGTCGATATTTCCATTGGCGATACCGTGTTTGTGTATAATGGCCGAACCCGGGTCATCGTTCCTGAATTTTCTTTCAACGGGGAAATTATTCCAGTTGCCCAGGATGCAGCACTGGTAACTTACAACGGTGAAGAACGGGCACCCCGGAATGCCGGGGTTTACAACGTGAAAATCTTTTTCAGCGACGAAAACTTCCTGGGGCGAAGGCAAACCGTACTAACCATTCAGAAAGCCCCGGTAGAAAGCATTGAGTTCGTAGAAGAAACTTTATTGCAGGTATTCTCCGACGGCATCACTGAACCACAGGTTGAAACCGTACCTTCGGGAATTCCAACAGATATCAATTACGATGGCATTCCGGAAGTACCCACTAATGCGGGCACCTACGAGGTAGAAGCCTTCGTTACCGATAACAATTACACTGGTTCGGTAAGCAGCCAGTTAATTATTGAAAAGGGAGAAGCCGGCTTATCGGTAGCTTCTACCGCTGCTACCTACAATGGTAGCCCTCAGCCGGTGCTGGTATCTACTGATCCTGCCGGATTGGATTTTAAACTGCTTTACAACGGAAGTGAAGATATTCCGGTAAATGCCGGTACTTATCCGTTCACGGTAAACATCGAGCACCCGAACTACTTCGGAACGTTGAACGACACGTTAATCATTGCCAGGAGCCCGCAGAAAGTTAGTTTCGATAGCCTGGAAAATATCACTTATGCCGATACCACGCTTGGCTTAACTGCTGAAAGTAGTGTCGGCTTACCTGTTGAACTGGATATACTGGAAGGCGACTCCCTGGTAGAACTGGATGGCAACCGGCTTACCTTATTGCTGCCCGGTACGGTAAGCATCCGGGCTAAACAGGCAGGGAATGAAAACTACCTGCCCGATTCGGTTATACGCTCGTTCACCATACTGAAGCAGGAACAGGTAATTACTTTTGGCGGTATTACCGATAAAACCACAATTCAGGACACCATTCAACTCAGCGCAGGCAGCACGAACCCGGAAAACCCTGTTATATTTGAAATATCGGAAGGGGAAGGTACTGTGGTTACCCTTAGCGAAAATATATTAAGTATAGTAGGATCAGGGGCAGTTACTTTGCTGGCTTACCAGGAAGGGAATGCGTTTTTCAATGCTTCAGACACGGTGGTCAGGTCGTTCACGATAGCTGAAGAAGTACCCCGATACCAGATTACCGGTTCGCTCGATGCTGCGGCTTTGCCGGAAAGTGGGGTAATTGTGCTGTACCGGCTGGAAGGCGACCAGCCGATTCAGGTTGCCCAGACCACAATAAGCGGAGCAACTTATGAATTTAGTGAAGTAGAGCGGGGTAACTACGTAATACTGGTTAACCCGGGTGAAGCTACTTTTTTACCGACCTATTCCGGAAATTCCCTATCGCTGGGCGCAGCGGAAACTATTGAGCTAACCAGTAATCAGCAGGTAGATATTTCGCTGTACAGTACTCCGGCCAGCAATAACGGGGGGGCTTCTGTATCGGGCATCCTGCTTTTCGATGAAGAAGGAAACGGGGGAAAAGTGAATGGGAATGAGCAATCGATCCGCGGAATTGTGGTGCCTAATACGCCCGTTTTTCTTTTAAACGGATCGGCTTTAATTGCCTATTCTATCACTAACTCACAGGGCCGTTTTTCTTTTACGCAATTGCGACAGGGAGATTATAACCTGGGAGCTAATTATGAAAACTTTAAGCCCGGTAACAATATTTCTTTGGAGCTGGGGGCAACCGACTCAGTACAGGTTGTGCTGCTGGCAGCAAATGACTCTATTTCCATTGCCCGGAGTAGCAGGCTGAACGATGCGCTGGGCATTGAAGACCTCGTGCAGGAAGGGCTAACTTTTTCAGCCAATCCGGTTGTTCACGATCAATATACCATAGGGGTAAGCAACTCGCGCTGGACAGATGCCAAATGGATACTAACCGATCTGCAGGGTAGGCGGGTAAAAGCCGGTCAGCTTTATCCTGGCAATAATATTATTTCAATGAAAGAATATGCACCGGGAACCCTGATGTTATACGTAGCAAAAGGGAACCGACGGTTTAGGCTGAAACTGATAAAACCCTGATTACCGGGGTTAGTCTTCCTGTAGTTGCAGCTTAACCAGGTTACTGTAGGCTCCGCCTGAATAGTTAAGTAATTGCTGGTGCGACCCCGATTCCACAATTCTACCCTGGTCGATTACGTAAATAGTATCTACTTTTCTTATGGTAGCCAGTCGATGGGCAATTATGATGGTCGTTCGGTTTTCCATCAGTTTATCGAGTGCCTGCTGAACCAGGCTTTCCGATTCGGCATCAAGAGCGCTGGTAGCTTCATCGAGAATAAGCAAAGCGGGGTCTTTTAAAATAGTTCGGGCAATTGCTACCCGCTGCCGCTGGCCTCCCGATAGTTTTACCCCCCTTTCGCCTACTACCGTATTGAACTGGTCGGGAAAGCCCTCAATAAAATCGAGGGCATTGGCCCTGCTGGCGGCCTCCCGAATTTCATCGATGGAAGCATCGGGCTTCCCATAAGCTATATTTTCTTTAATCGTTCCCCCGAACAGGGTTACATCCTGGGGTACAATACCCAGGTTAGCGCGGTAGTTCTTTAGGTTGTACGACTGAACCGGCCGGTTAGCCATATATATCGTTCCGGAAGTGGGAGCGTAAAAACGGAGGAGTAACTGGGTAATGGTAGATTTACCCGCACCGCTGTGGCCAACCAGCGCAACTTTTTCACCCTGGCTGATATGCAGGTTAATTGAATCCAGCACTTTTACGTCCTGCCGGGTTGGGTAGGCAAAGCCAACTTTATCGAATACAATATCGCCTCTAATAGCTTCACGGGGGGTATCCTCTTCAAGGGTCATTTCCCCTTCTTCCCCCAGTATTTCCAGCACCCGCTCCGAAGCTCCGGTGGCTTTTTGCAGCTGTCCGTAAATATCGCCCAGCCCGGCAATAGAAGCACCGATAAAAGTAGTGTAAAGTACAAAAGAAAGTAAATCGCCAACGGTCATGCTCCCACTTTGTACGAGTGTTGCTCCGTACCACACTACGGCAACAATTCCTCCGAAAAGGGCAACGATAAGAAAAGAAACAAACCCGCCGCGGGTAACTGCATTCTTCATGGCAATGCTTACCACTTCGTTGAGCGAAGTGCGGTACCGTTTCACTTCTATCCACTCGCTGGTAAATGACTTTACAGCCTGTATTGCCGATAGTGTTTCTTCCACAATTACATTAGCCTGTGCCAGTTCATCCTGGGCCTTTTTGGCCAGCTTTCGGATGTGCCGTCCGAACAATACAGCGGCAACGGTAAGTACCGGGAAAGTAGCCAGCATGAATACAGCAAGCCGGGGAGAAGTAAACAGGATGATGCTTACCCCTACCAGTAGTGTGGCTACCTGCCGAAAGAACTCGGCCAGGGTATAAGAAAACGTGTTCTGCAGCATGGAAACATCGGCGGTGATGCGGCTAATTAATTCGCCCGACCGCTGGGTATCGTAGTAAGCCATGGGTAAAGTCATGTACTGGTTAAACAACCTGGAGCGTACATCGGCCATGGTATATTCGCTAACGTAAGTGAACAGGTAAACGCGAGCAAAAGAGAAAAAGGCCTGAACAATTAATATCCCCAGTAGTAATACAGCTACCTGGTTCAGGTTGTTGGTAAACCAGGTACTGGTACCGGATGCGATGTCCAGTAATTTACCGGCAACGTAAGGAAAAGAGAGCGATACCACGCTGGAAACCAGCAGGCAGAGCATACCCAGGATGAATCGTATTCGGTAGGGGTAAATGAAGCGGAAAATACCAATAAACTGCCTGAAGCTAACCGGTTTTTTATTCTGCCTGTCTTTTGTCGTTTCTGCCATTGTTCCGGGAAAAATTTAATGAGGAGTAGTATAAGTGTAAAAGGTACAACAAACGATGAAGAACGCTGCCAGCCAGTAAAACGACCGGAAGGGGTTGGTGGTTCATAACTGTTGGTGATTTCCGTATATTCGCAGCATGGTTTTAGTTACTGGTGCAACCGGACTTGTGGGAAGTTATGTGTGCAGGGAACTGTTAAAAGAAGGTATACCCTGTATTGGATTGAAGCGTGCTGAAAGTTCTATGGAACTGGTAAGTAACATCCGGGAATACGTGCAGTGGGACCAAACCAGCTTGTTTGAACTTACAGAATTGCAGCAATTATTAAATAAAGTTGATGCTGTAATAAACTGTGCAGGTATGGTTTCTTTCAGTAAGCGAGACCGCGACGAGTTACATGAAGTGAACGTAAAAGCTACTGCCAACCTGGTAAACTGTGCATTGAAAGCGGGTGTTCCCCGCTTTTTACAGGTGAGTTCAATTGCGGCCATAGGAAAATCCCGTTTTTCTGAAGTGGTAAATGAAAAAAATAAGCTGGAAAATGACCCCAGTGCCTACGCAAGAAGTAAGTACCTGGGTGAACTGGAAGTATGGAGGGGCATGGCCGAAGGGCTATCGGCCGTAATTGTTAACCCGTCGGTAATTTTAGGACCCGGAAACTGGAAAAAAGGGAGTACCAGGCTATTTCATTACATTTGGAGTGAAAAACCTTTTTACCTACAAGGTAAGATCAACTACGTAGATGTTAGGGATAATGCCACGATTATCGTACAATTATTGCAACAGGAAACAATAAACAATGAGCGATACATTCTGAATGCCGGGGTAGTTAGCTACCAGCAGTTATTCAAGGGTATTGCTCATCATTTTGGAAAAAAAACACCGGGAATAAAGGTGAGCAGTGGAATGATCAGGCAGGCAGCTCGGCTCGATAAACTGAGGGCAACCCTTACCGGGAAGCCACAACTAATCACCGATGAGCTTGCCGATGCAGCAAAAGGTACAGTTATTTACAGCAATAACAAGATACTGAACCTGGTCGATTATTCGTTCAGGGAACTGGACAATACACTGGCCTACACCTGTAAGGAATTGAAAAACCGGTATACGGGTTGTAATGTGTAGATAACCTGATTATAATCAGGCAGGCTTTTTAAAATCCGGTTAAGCCTTTAAATTTGACGCACTTTTCCTTGTATTAACGGAATAAGTAATTTGAAGATGAAGAATAACAGCCATAGAGGAGAAGAAGGGAAAAAGTTAGCAGAACAGTTCGAAGCAGGTATAGCCGGTAAGGCAGATACTTTCTTTGAACTGGAGTCTTACCTGCACATCATAGACTATTACCTGAAAAATAACCGGAACGAGCATGCCCTGGAAGCCTGTTATGCCGGGGCCAGGCAGCATCCTTTTTCTTCAGAATTAATCATCAGTGAAGCTCACGCATTATCGAATATGCATCGCTTTGAAGATGCACTTACCACCCTTGAAACTGCATTGAACCTTCAGCCTAATGACCCGGAAATAAAAATTCACCGAGGTAGTATTCTTTCGCAGTCGGGAAATTACGAAGAAGCCATCAACCAGTTTAAGCAGATTTTACCCATTGTTCGTGAGAAAGATGAAGTAAACTATTACATCGGCATTACTTTCCAGCATAAAGGGCAGTTCCCGGAAGCCATTGAATATTACAGCCGGGCACTGGAAATTAACCCGGAACATGATAATGCTATTTACGAACTGGCTTTTTGCTACGATGCCGTAGATGATTATGAGGGTAGTATTAGCCAGTACCGTAAGTTTATAGATTTTAACCCCTATTCTTATCATGCCTGGTATAACCTGGGTATTGTTTATAACCGCAGCGGTGCCTTTGAACAAGCGATTGAAGCATACGAGTACGCCCTGGTAATTAACGAGAAATTTGCCTCAGCTCATTTTAACAAAGGAAATAGTTACATGAACCTGGAAGAGTACCGGAAAGCGCTTCGGGCTTATAAGGAGGCACACCGGTACGAAGGTCCGAATGCGGAAATATATTGTTGCATTGGTGCGGCGTATGAAAAAATGAACCGCTTCGATATGGCAATTAAATATTATCGTAAGTCTACCCAGACCGATTATATGTACGACGAGGCCTGGTTTGGAATAGGGGTCTGCCTTAATAAGCAGCAACGATGGCACGAGGCTATTCACTTTTTCAGTAAGGCGATTAAGTTAAATGCCGAAAACCAGTTGTACTGGCAATCGGTAGCCGAAGCAGAATATAACATTGGGAACCTGGTATCGTGCCTCGATGCTTACCAGGAAGCCAGCATTCTTGAGCCGGAAAATGCCGGGGTTTGGCTAAACTGGTCGCTGGTACATTACGAACAACAGGAATTCAATAAGGCTGTAGATTTAATTATGAACGGCATTGAAGAACTGCCCGAGGATGCAGAATTATATTACCGGGCCACAGTTTACCTGATCGGTGCCGGCAAGTACAAAGAGGCGTTTAACTACCTCGAACAAGCGTTAACACTGGATTTCGACAAACATACCGTGCTTTATGATTTCTTCCCCAGAATAGACACCCAGAAAGCACTGTTCAAGATTATCAACCAATACCGAAAAGACCACATTGAATGAACTACATCCTAAAAGATATTCCCGAGCGCACGGCTAAACCTCGTGATACCGGGTATACCATGGTTATGGATAAAGGGTTGAGCCTGCGTGAAGTGGAAGATCTGCTGAGCATCTCTGCCCAGTTTGTCGATATTGTTAAGCTGGGTTGGGCTACTTCTTTTGTTACGCCGAAGCTCGACGAAAAATTAAAACTGTACCGGGATGCCGGGGTTCCGGTTTATTTCGGAGGAACGCTGTTTGAAGCGTTTATTGTAAGGGGGCAGTTTGAAGACTACTGCCGGGTACTGGACAAATACCAACTGGAATACGCCGAAGTATCGGATGGTTCAATTGACCTGAACCACGAACGCAAGCTGGAATACATTCAGAAATTGTCGAAGCAGGTAACTGTTCTTTCTGAAGTGGGCTCAAAAGACGAAGAAAAAATTATGCCTCCGTACGTTTGGATTAACCTTATGAACGCCGAACTGGAAGCCGGGGCCTGGAAAGTGATCGGGGAAGCCCGGGAAAGCGGGCAGGTAGGCCTGTTCCGGTCGAGCGGAGAAGTAAGGTCTGGGCTGGTTGAGGAAATTCTTACCAAAGTACCCTTTGAAAAAATTCTCTGGGAAGCTCCTCAGAAGTCCCAGCAGGTGTGGTTTATTAAACTGCTGGGAGCTAACGTAAATTTAGGTAATATTGCCCCGAGAGAAGTTATTCCGCTGGAAACCACACGCCTGGGGCTACGCGGGGATACCTTCAGTCATTTCCTCTCTCAAGATAAGCATTAATAATAAGGCCATGAGAAACGTTAAAGCTACTGCCTATCTGGTTCTGAAGGGTGTAGCTATGGGTAGTGCCGACATCATTCCGGGAGTTTCCGGGGGTACAATTGCATTCATTACCGGGATTTACGAAAAGCTTATTCGTTCCATCAAGTCGGTCGATCAGCGGGCCTTCCGCCTGCTACTCAGTAAAGATTTCAAGGGGGTATGGAAGCACATCAACGGGAATTTCCTGCTCCCGGTATTCCTCGGCATCATTGTTAGTATACTTTCTTTTGCCCGGATTTTATCCTGGTTGCTGGATACCTACCCGATTCAACTCTGGTCTTTTTTCTTCGGGCTGGTACTTATTGCTGCTGTTTCCGTTTTTCGAACCATTAAACGGCGAACTGGTGGTGTTTTCCTGGCCGGTATACTGGGTATTGCCATTGCTTTTACCATTACCCAATTCTCACCTGCCGAATCACCAACCGGACTCTGGTTCGTGTTTCTTTCGGGGGCCATTGCCATCTGCGCCATGATCCTGCCGGGGATATCTGGCAGCTTTTTATTACTGATACTGGGCAAGTACGAGTACATTCTAAATGCCGTGAAAGGAGGTGATGTATTAACGCTGGCCGTATTTATGGTGGGGTGCCTGGTAGGGATTCTGAGTTTTGTTCGCTTAATTGCCTGGCTGCTGGAAAGGTATAATAATGTAACCATTTCGCTGCTGGCCGGCTTTATGGTAGGGTCATTAACCAAGTTATGGCCCTGGAAATTGGTTACTGCTTACCGGATTAATAGTAAGGGCGAGCAAAAGCCGCTACTCGAGGAAAATATTTTACCCAGCAACT
>CAZIWJ010000124.1:0-10456 GCA_964542855.1 uncultured Roseivirgaceae bacterium | reverse complement strand
AACGTCCGGGAACTCGATCCGCTGGCCCGGATGGTAAAATTGCAGCAACTCGATATTAGTAATACGCCGGTAAGTAGCCTGGCTCCGCTGGAAAAAAGTACAAACCTGCAACGCCTGAATTTAAGCAGTACGCCGGTTAGTAACCTGCTGCCCCTCTACGAGTTAAATAACCTTAAATACATTAACTGCGAGCAAACCGGAATCAGCGAAAACCTCTTCCTCCAGTTCCTCGATAAAAACCCGGACTGCCTGGTGGTGTATAAAACCAATGAACTTATTCTATGGTGGAACGAATTGCCGGGCGACTGGCAGAATGTATTCAGTACTACGCTTACCGGCAAGTTTCCTGAACCGGATGAACTGCACCGCGTTACCCAGCGTCGGTCGTTAGATATCAGTAATCGGACGTTAAATAACCTGGCCCCCCTCAGCGCTTTTATCCGGCTGAAAGAATTATCGGTAGAGAATTGCCAGTTAACCAACCTGGATGGTATTGAAGGACTGAATACCCTGGAAAAAATTAATATCTCGCGTAATCCTATCAGCGATCTGAAGCCCCTGCAATCGCAGGAAAACTTAAAAACGCTCAACTGCTCCGATACCCCGGTAGAAGATCTCAGCCCGTTAGCCACGCTGGGCTACATGAAAAGAATTGATTGTTCCGGCACCCTGGTTCGTTCGCTCCAGCCCATTAACGGGCTGTTCAACCTGGAGAGCCTGTATATTCATAATACCGACGTTCGCCGCCTCCGCAACATTGAGCGATTATACCGGCTGCGTATACTCAGTTGTTATAACACCCGAATCAGTGAACGGCAGGTTGAAAAATTCAAAGAGGCCGTTCCCGAGTGCACAGTTACCTGGTACTAACAACCAGGATTTCTGGATTAATGGCCCTTCAAATCCAATTAATTTATTAATTTAAAGTCCTAAACTTCATTAATCCTGTAATCCTAATCTTAATGACACCCAAGTACGCCCTGATTCTTTTTATTTTAATCTGCTGTACGTTTTCCATGCAGGCCCAGAATAAAACTGCTCTTGTTATTCACGGCGGAGCCGGTACCATTACCCGTGAAAACATGACCCCGGAACTGGAGAAGCAGTACCGCGATAAAATGGAAGAAGCCCTCAAGGCCGGTCACACCGTGCTGAAAAATGGCGGATCCAGTACCGATGCCGTTATTGCTACCATCCAGGTAATGGAAAAATCGCCTCTTTTTAACGCCGGCAAAGGGGCAGTATTTACCCACGAAGGGCGCAACGAAATGGATGCTTCCATCATGGAAGGCAAAAATCGTAACGCCGGGGCGGTTGCCGGAATCACAAACATTAAAAGTCCTATTTTAGCGGCCCGGATGGTAATGGAAAACTCCCCGCACGTTATGCTCTCAGGACAAGGAGCTGAAACTTTTGCCAGGGAGCAGGGACTGGAAACGGCCGATCCTTCCTACTTCTACACCGAACGACGCTACCAGCAGTTGCAACGGATTAAAGATTCCAACGAACAGGAACTTGATCACGACGGAGCTAACAAGGATAAACGCCAGGGCAGCCTGAACGAAAAGTTTCCTTACCGCAAATTCGGAACCGTTGGGTGCATTGCCCTCGATAAAGACGGTAATATTACAGCAGGAACTTCTACCGGTGGCATGACCAACAAGCAGTATGGCCGTATTGGCGATTCTCCGGTTATTGGTTCCGGTACCTACGCCAATAACGCTACCTGCGGGGTATCGGCAACCGGCCACGGTGAGTATTTTATCAGGAGCGTGGTTGGCTACGATATTGCCGCCCTCATGGAATACAAAGGCATGAGCGTGCAGGAAGCCGCCAACGAGGTAGTGAACAATAAACTGGTAAAGATGCAGGGCAGCGGCGGCGTAGTTGCCATGGATGCCGAAGGTAATGTAGCTATGCCTTTCAATACCCCGGGGATGTACCGCGGCTACATTAACCCCGACGGCGACTTGTTCATTGGCATCTACAAGGATGAAAGCCGTTGAATGGGAGGCAGTACCTTTACCGGACTATTCAGAAAAACCGGTTAAAAGAGCTGGGGTAAATCATACAACGCAAACCCGGTTACCGGTAAAAGCTATTGAAGCAACTCAACAGCTGCTCGAAGAAAAAAACAAGTACGCTGGTTAAGCAAAAAGCTCCTGGTCAGGGGCTTTTCTACTAGTACACTAACCAGGATCAATAACGCTTTCCGCGCCGTTCAAACGTCCACCAGTATTCTTTGGGATACCCTGTGCATCGGCCATTTTTACCGTGTTGTCCAGTACCTTATCATCGCCGTACTGGTTATTTTTAAAGCGGTACCACTTCCGGCCCGTATCGTGGTCGGTATTAACCAGGTTGAAGTACCAGGCCTGGGTTGTGTAAATCCCTGTCCCTGTTTGCAGGACCTTTAGAAACCGATACCTGGGCTATTTCCCTCCATTTTTGTCTAAAAGGATAAATTTATCCTGTATCATGCACTATCACTTATATACACGCACTAATTATTATCTAAAGTTCCTAACTGAAATTACGTACTAAGCGTAATTTTTCAGAACAGATACCCGTTCAATGTTGTCGCGCATTTCAGGGATTACTTTTGGCAATGTTACCACTTTTTTGTTATTTCTTTCTGGCCTTAAACGTACCATTAGGCTGCATGAACAACACTTCCGATACTTCGCCCGCCCCGTTTTCATTAAACTCCAGGTTATAACCGTCCAGGTTTTTAATACTGAATTTGTTTTCCCCGTTAGCCACCAGTTCGTACTCCGGCTGGCCGGGCACAAACAAAAACAGCTTATCGTTTTCTCTCAGGTACACCTTGCTCGTCATGCCGGCCAGTTCGTACTCCCCCACGTAGCGGTTCAGTTCTTCCGGGGCTAAGGCCAATTCGGGGGGCTGACGGGAAAATTCCAGCGGATCGAGCATCGGTTCCAGTTTAGACCGCACGGTTTCAACTTTCCCGTCGGCACTGGTAATAAAGTTCATCCTTAAATCGAAGGAACCATCTTCTACAAAAGGCTCATACTTTCCGTTCTTCTTTTCCAGCATGGTAAAAACGTTGTAGTGATAATGCTTTAACCAGAATTTTTTCTTCGGAAACTGGATAAATAAAGAGTCGTTGTTCGCCATCACTTCAAAAGTACCGTATCCCGGATGATAGTACTTTCCGGCAAAGGCTGTTAACTCATGAGAAGGTTCCGTACCGGTTATTCGTTGATCTGTTTTAGCTGCTTTCCCTTCTTTTTGCGCCTGCACAGCTTTTTCGTACTTTTCCCGGATTACCGCATTCCAGTCGGTTTGCTTCTCATCAAGCAGGCGATCGGCTATAATATTACGCACCACCGAAGGCACCGCCGATCCGTTCTGGTTAGCCAGCACCACGATACCAATACTGTCGGAGGGGAAAAAGCAGGTATTCGCTGAAAATCCGTCGATGTTCCCACCATGCTGCACCATGTAGTGCCCTTTATAAGATGATATAAACCATCCGAAACCGTAGTTGGCCAGGTGCAGTCCTTCCATGCCCTTTTCCGGCATACTGGCGTTTACTACCATTTGGGAACTCATGGCCTGTTGCACGTATCCTGCGGGCAGAATTTCCTGTCCGTTATACTTCCCCCCGTTTATCCATACTTTCAGCCAGTTGGCCATCTCGTTTACGCTACTATTAATGCTGCCGGCAGCACCCATGGCCGCAATATCGTAATAGTCCATTTTCCAGATTTCCTCGTCTTTTACTTCGTAGCCGATAGCCCGATTATCGGCGTTTGCCAGCCCGCTGATTTCCGTTGAACTGTTGTTCATGCCCAGCGGGGTAAAAAACTCTTCTTTGATGTTTTGCTCCCAGCTTTTCCCGGTTACCCGTTCGGCTACCACCCCCTGGGTAAGGAACATGAAATTGTTGTAATACCAGGTTTCCCGTAAATCGGCAAAAGGTTCCTGGTAAGCTATTCTCCGTACCAGTTCATCTTTACTGTTGGTAGGAAATAAATACCAGGCTAAATCATGCCGGGGCAGTCCGCTCCTGTGACACATCATGTCGCGCAGCGTTAAACCGGTATTCAGTTCGTCGGTAACAAACTCCAATTCCGGAAGGTGTTGCGCCGGGTGGTCCGACAAACTCAGTTCATCCTGCGCTTCCAGTTTACCCAGTAGCCCACTGGTAAAAGCCTTGCTGCACGAGCCAATGGCAAACTGGGTATTGGGGGTAACCGGAATCTTGTTCTCATAGTCGCGGTAACCAAACCCCTTACTGTAAATGACAGCATCTTTTTCAACAACAGCAACGGCAAAACCGGCAGCCTGCCAGGTGTTCAGCACCTCGTTTAATGCCTGATCAACTTTTTTTAATCGTTTTTCCGATTGGGCCTGCCCGGAAAAAGAACAACCGATGCAGAGTAAAACAAATAAAGTAAACTGTTTCATATGGATTAGTAGGTCTGTTTAAAATGAGTGTAGCAGATTTTATAAGTACTTTCAGACAATAATTAGCAAAAAAGGGCCATGTGTTACAGATCGCCCTTACTACATTTATTTTTTCACTAGCAGCAAATCAGGGACTGGCAATCACGGCGATTAAAATAGCTAAGGCCAAGCCCCCCAGTTCGGCCCCGATCAGCTTACCTTTTGCCTTTTTCTTGTAGCAGTTAATGTAAACCGGATCGTCGAACAACTCTTTATTCTGCGACATCAGATAGGTACTTTTGCCCCGGTCGGGAGTAGTTTGGGTAACTGCCGTGCCAATAACCGCAAAGGGGCCAAACAGGAATCCCAGCACCGCATGACCCAACCCTTTGCCGTGGTAGGCGACCGCGTCGGTTTGCCCCTTAAAGCAGGCGTTGTCATCCACAACTTTCTTCTGGTACCGGGTATAAACCCTGTCGTTTACATCGGCAAACTGCACGTACTGAATTTCGTGAGCGGGTATTTCGTAAGTATCGTTGTTCATTTCAAAAACAACGCGACACTTTTTTACTTTCTTCACTTTTCCATCGTACAAATTTCCGTTTCGCAGGCGTATATGGTCGCCGGCCGTTACCGACTGAACCAGGCACATCAGCCCGAAGACTAGCATCATGTTTTTCATAAGGTGTGTAAACGTTACCAGTGTAAAATATTCCGTTATTTCCGGCCGGAAATTATAAGTAATATGGTCTGAATCGCTCAAATGCAGGCGTTCGTTTTTAATCCGACCAAAAGAATGTTCTATGTTCTTAGCACAGCTAATTACAAAATAATAACCAGAATTGCTGTAATTCCAGCTTCACCACCTGATCGAACTGGTTCGGTAACGGCCTTTAAGATATTCAGCCATTCTAATGATGTGTTTGTTTAATGGCTCTAATTAACGAAAAATATTACTGATTGGCTTCCATGTACGTCCGCAGGTCTTCCAGTTGCTGGTGGCTCATTTTTTCCAGGGTGTAATGCGGCATGTACTCTTTGTGGCCCTTCTCCGAATAAGTACCCACCCTCGTAATTTCGTAAATCGATAAATCCCCGTTATCGGGAATATGCTTCACTAACCACTTGAAAGTAAAACGGGAATCGTCGAGCACCAGGTCGCTTTCGCCGTAGGCATGGTGGCAGTGCTTGCAGCCCAGGTCGTAAATAGCTTTTCCTTCTTCCAGCCGACCTCGTTTAATTTCTTCGTAACCGGCTGCCTTGTCTTTCGGTGGTTTACCAAAAGTTGCCGGCGACTTAACCATGTACTGATCTTTTATCAGGGCAATAGCTGCTTCCTGTTTACCCGAAGCCACAAATTCTTTCACCTGCTGCTTTTCGGCAGGATCTATTTCCAGGTCGCCCAGCGTTATTTCCAGGCTGCGGAAATAGGCCAGGATGCTTTTCATCTCCCACTCTTCCAGCGTACGCCCCTGGGCACAAACGCGGGCGCACAACTGCACACTTTCGCGCAAACTGTTTTTGGCCTTCTTCACCAGGTCGCCGTACTTTAGCACGTAATCATCGTTGTACCAGGATTCGCGGTTCACAATGCCCCAAAATGTAGACCCCTGCAAATAGGGAATGTCGTTTTTCATGGCATAATGCAAACGGGCTTCCGGATCT
Organism: uncultured Roseivirgaceae bacterium; assembly: GCA_964542855.1. Classification (GTDB taxonomy): domain Bacteria; phylum Bacteroidota; class Bacteroidia; order Cytophagales; family Cyclobacteriaceae; genus CAZIWJ01. Next base: position 4,378 of record CAZIWJ010000124.1, on the reverse strand, counting down.
ACGCGGGTTAGGTCAGGATCTTCTCTCACCACATTGTGGCAACTGGTGCAGGAATAAAACTTACTCACCGGTTTGGAACGGGAACCATCGGGTGCCGTGGTGCGGCCGGCATGAACTAACTCGTACCCCCGCCGTATGGTTATTGAATCGGTAGCTACGTAATGCGCCGGTTTCTCCACTCCCAGTTCAGCCAGTAATTCAATTACCGGCTTTTCGTTACTCAGCTTCAGGGCACTACCGGAATGCCTGTCCGATCGCTCAACTGTTTCAGCTGGCTTACTGGTTGCCTGCGGGAAGAGGCCCGACCAGTACTGCGCAAACCCGATCGATGAACAGAATGCAATACCGGCCAGTAACTTATATAAATGCATAATTTAGTATTCTCGGTGTCCTATTTTAAAGTCGCGGGTAATGTTGAACCCAAAGTGAATATCCCCGTTGAAAATGTTCCCTCTCGTTTCGGCAATATATTCGGGCGCAATCATGGCAATGGAATTGGTAAAATTCAACTGAAAGATATGCCCTTTGGTTTCCAGTTCTATTCCCAACCCAATGGGGTTGCGCACGTCGGAGTTTTCCAACTGATCGGGAATCAGGTAGAAGTATTCCAGGTTCAGGGCAACAATTTTGCTCAACTGGAACCTACCGGCAGCCCCAAGGCTGTAAATGTCGTTATTGCTGGCCTGGTCGAACACGAAATTCCGGTGTACCAGCGTGGGCATCAGTTGCAGGCTGAGCCAGTCGTTAAACCGCCTGCCGGCCAGCACCTGGTGCACGTAGGTTAACTTCTGCGAAAGCGACAACCCTTCGGTTTCCAGCGTTTGAATGGTACGAACGGCTGCGTTGGTGTAATAAACCAGCGAGAAGGGCGAATTACCGTCTTTCCGCTGCTGAAGCAGGCGGTACTTCAGGTAAAAATCGTAATGCTTCTCCTGCGAACTTCGGCCAAAACCAATGTTCACGTTATTGAACGGGGCGTAGTCCAGGCCAAGCCGGATTTCGGCCCGGTCCAGTCCGTATAATTCCTGAATGCCGGTATTGATGGCCCCGAAGCGGTGCGAAATAATAAACTTCATGGTTCCTTTCGGAATAAGTTCTACCGAATGGGCATTCACAATACGGGTATCGCGGAATACCTTTGTCCGGTCTAACTGGCCATAGGCAGTGGTGCAGTACAATATTGAAATTAAACACAGGAACGTTCGCATAAAATTAATAATTATCAATTCATTTGTTTTGTTATCCGTTGCAGCCTTGTCCTTCGGCAGGAACCGTAACAACCTGCACCGCACTGGTGCAGCCGGTTTCCAGGTCGCGTGCCTGCACGCTATAATTCAGGGGCTCGAGGTTAGAAAACACCGGTTCCGTACTAAAAGCTCCGCCGTTTACGCTGAACTCAAAACCGGCCCCGCTTCCTCCGCCGGCCTGCACCGAAAACGACCCGTCGGGTGTATCGCAGGCCGATGCATCTACTTCGGAAATGCTGATGGTTACCGGGCTTACCGAGCAGTCGATTTCAGCTTCTGCCCGGCTGTATTCGCAGGCTGAAGCAACTAACAATATCCCGACCGTACATATCAGGGAAAAGGTATTCATGGGGTAATGCTTTACTACATTACTAACAACTACCTGTTTTGGTTAGCAAATCGTTTACAAATTGCAGGAAACGTACCATTTCTTTTCCATAGCAGTACGCTCACCTTCATGCTAGCAAATTAATAGTTTAACCTTACTCATAATTTACTATATTATTTAAAGATTCAGGGGTGTCTGGCTAACTTTTCACCGGTACAGCTGGTACTTATTGCAGTTGAACAAAGAATATTACCTGCATGAGAAAGTTAGTTTGCCACCTGGTACTGTTATCAGTAATATCATCCATTACGTGGTCTTGTAGTGAAGAGGAAACCGATGCCGTTAAAATCACCGCTGAAGATTTTTCAGTGACTATCGATGAAAACCCGCAAGACGGAGCTGTAATCGGTACAGTATCGGCCAGCGTAAATACCGGTACCCTTAGTTATTCAATCAGTAATCAGAGCCCGGCCGGGGCTTTAACCATTAATTCATCTACCGGAGAACTCAGCGTGCTGAACAGCGGGGCTTTCGATTTTGAAACCAACTCCGTTATCAGTGCTACCGTTACCGTTTCGGGGGGTGACGCATCGGAGGAAGTATCGGTTACCGTTAACCTGAACGATGTTGACGAAAACAGCGGCGGCGGAGCCATTAGCGGCACCATCTGGACCGGCGCCAAGATTTCTTTTACCAAACCCGACGGTGCCGATCCCAGCCAGGAAACTAACCAGGACCGGATTACCGATAACGTATGGCTTACCCGCGGGAATAACGGGGTGCTGTATAATGCCAAAACCGAAAATAGTGCCAGCAAAAATTCCAGCCCCGATGATACGGAATGGGCCAAAGGCACTACGTCGCAGCTTAGTAGGTTAACCTTCAACAATTTCAGAGGCATGGCCAACCAGAACGTAAGTGGTCTGGTGGGAGAAAACCTGGTGGTACACCTGATTACCGATGATATTTACATCGACCTTACCATCACCGACTGGAAGCGGAAAAACCAGGGTGGACAGGGAGGCTTCGCCTACGAACGGTCTACCCCGTAAATTAATCTTGGCTGGTGCGGGTAAAAACAACCAGGTTGGCGCACCAAATATGCTCGTCTTCCTGGTTTCAGTAAAGCTGTGAAACAAGCTACATTTGTCTCAATAAGTGCATTTACGTTTTTACCGGAACTAGTGATTATCCGTCAGATGCTCATAGATGCTTACAAAAAGCATCAAAACTAAACAGACATAAAGTGAACCCAACCTTCAGCCCCGCTGCAAACGCCCGGCGGCAAATAAGGCCTGACTATTATTACATTAACGCGCTGCGCGAACCGGGCCTGCCACCGTAAAAACTGCTGCGGGCTATTCCGGAAATTAGTAAGAAATGCTGATGCCGGAACTGAAACCCTTGCAGGTAAGCGAACTGGTAGAACGAAAAGTTAAAAGCAATCAGGTGCGTTACCCGTTCACCAACAAAGTGAAACTAGCCTTTTCCCTGCTGAAAGCCGTGCAGCACTTTGCCGCGCAGCCCGAAGAATGGCTGGAAAAAATGTAAAGTTTACCGGAAACTTATACCGCACTGGCAACTGCTGGGCAACTGTTTATTCAAACAATTACGCGTTTAAATGCCTTTATCTCATTTAAAACAGCTTTTTAGCCGGTTAAAAAAGAACAATTTGTCTTTTCTAACCTTTTAAAACGCTGAAAATTAGGGGTATACATTACAAGCCCATATTTAAACCAGGGAGCCAATCTTTTATTTTTCCTCGTAATTTTAGCTAAAACCTTTTCTATGGCTTTGAGGCAATTTTTTTTATTAATACTATTTCTCAGCTTTTCTGCCCGTTACGCGTACTCGCAGGCGGTTTTTGAAAATAATGGCGATGTTACCTGGAATTCTTCTTCAACTTCTGCAGACTGGATCCTGATTTCCGGTACTGATGCAGATGGCATACCTGATGCCAACGATACCATAAGGGTGGTTGATAACAAACAGCTCGAATACGACAGCGATGCGCTGCAGGCGGGAAAAATTGAAATTGAATCAGGTTCTGCACTTGACATAGCTGCTGATCCAACCAACCTCTCCGATAACATTATAGTAAATGACCATGGCCAATTGAAAATAAGTTCAGAGTCCGGGGGAATTATCCCAACCGCTACCTTCAACCCGGCTTCAAAGCTCCAGGTTGAAACCCAAATTACTTCCGGGTTGAACCAGTCGTTTGGGAATGTAACCTGGAATAATCTTGGAAGTTTCTCTTCCCCTACCGGCGATTTGGGGGGCAACCTGAACGATGTACGAGGAAATTTAACCATCGAGAGTACAGGTGGCGATATATTATACCTGTACCAGGCAGGAACTGGTACCATTGAAATTGGTGGCAACCTTTCCATTGAAAGCGGGGGTTTATTGTCGCTCACCGAATCGGGTAATGTAACAGTAAATGTTAACGGCAACCTGGTGGTACAAAACGACAACCTTACCCTGGTAACTGGCTCGGGTAGCGGAATAATGAATATATCTGGCATCCTTAACCAGGACGATATCACTACCCTCGACCTGGCCTCGGCCTCCGGCGGTACCGGAACCCTGAACCTTAACGGTACCGGAACCGTGCAAAACGGAACCATTACTGCCAGTGTCGGCACCGGGAACCTAACCTTTGGCGCTTCCGGAACCCAAACCGTCGACAATACCGGCAGCCTGGCCGGCTCTAACCTGGCCATTACCGTAAATGTTTCCACTACGCTTGCTCTTAATAGCAATAACAACGAAACCTTATCAATTGGTAGTAGCAGTGCCC
>CAZIWJ010000123.1:7292-10487 GCA_964542855.1 uncultured Roseivirgaceae bacterium | reverse complement strand
GTTTACCATGATACCCTGTGAATGAGGGAAGGGTAAGTTGAGTAAAATCAATTCAACGAAATTTTCTGGTCTTTGGTAGCTGGAGTAACCAGGAATTTTACCGGGTTGCTAACCTGTTCTTTCAGCAAAGCTACAGACAGCACATCGTTAACCGTGTCTGCAAAATGAACCGTAATATTTTTAATATAAGCAGGATTTATTTCTTCCAGGTCTTTACGGTTACGGTTACACAGGATCACATCCTTAATACCTGCACGCCGGGCTGCCAGAATTTTTTCTTTAATGCCACCAACCGGCATTACTTTACCCCTCAGGGTTATTTCTCCGGTCATGGCCAGTCTGGCCTTTACTTTACGCTGGGTGTAGAGCGAGGCCATAGCGGTTAACATGGTGATACCCGCAGAAGGGCCGTCTTTTGGTACGGCACCTGCCGGTACGTGGAGGTGGAGGTCGTATTCTTCGAAAACCCGGTGGTCGATTTCTAATTCGCTGGCGTGCGATTTCAGGTAAGACAGGGCGGTAATGGCAGACTCCTTCATTACTTCACCCAACTGGCCGGAGAGGGTTAACTTTCCTTTGCCCTTGCTGAGGCTGGATTCAATGAATAGTATCTCACCTCCTGCCTGGGTCCAGGCCAGTCCGGTAACTACCCCGGCAAAATCATTGCTTTGGTAGGCTTCGTTATCGAAAATGGGTGCTCCCAGTATTTTTTCTACCTGATCGGTAGTTATTTTTTTCTTGTGGTTTTCTTCCAGGGCAATTGATTTGGCAGTACTGCGAACAACAGCGCCTATTTTACGCTCCAAATTCCTGACACCCGATTCGCGGGTATATTCGTCTATAATTTTCGCCAGTCCTTTCTTATCGATGGTAACATCTTTGTGCTGTAACCCGTGTTCATTGCGCTGCTTGGGCAATAAATATTTTTTAGCAATTTCCAGCTTTTCTTCGTGGGTATAGCCGGTAATATCTATTATTTCCATCCGGTCGCGAAGAGCAGGGTGAATAGTATCGAGTGAATTGGCGGTAGCTATGAATAATACGTTCGATAAATCGTATTCCACCTCCAGGTAATTGTCGACAAAGTTGGTGTTTTGCTCAGGATCCAGGACCTCCAGCAAGGCTGAAGACGGATCGCCCCGGAAATCTGACTTCACCTTATCGATTTCGTCGAGGACGAATACCGGGTTTGAAGAATTTACTTTTTTCAGGTTTTGAATAATCTTTCCGGGCATGGCCCCCACGTAGGTTTTACGGTGCCCACGGATTTCGGATTCATCGCTCACCCCACCCAGCGACATCCGGACGTATTTACGGTTCAGGGCCGATGCAATTGACTTACCGAGCGAGGTTTTACCCACTCCCGGAGGGCCATACAGGCAAAGGATGGGGCCTTTCATATCCTGTTTTAATTTCAGAACCGCCAGGTACTCAACAATGCGCTCTTTAACTTTTTCCAGCCCGTAGTGATCCCTGTCCAGAATTCTTCTTGCCTTTTTCAGGTCAAAATTGTCTTTGGTAATTTCATTCCAGGGTAACTCAACCAGGAACTCCACATAATTTAAGGCTACCGGGTATTCCGCGGCAGCGGGGTTAATACGGCCCAGTTTGTCCAGCTCTTTCATAAAATGCTTTTCCACATTTTCTGGCCAGTTTTTGTTCCGTGCTCGCTTTCGGAGTTTCTCTAATTCCTGGTCGGGGCCACCATCGCCCAGTTCATCCTGGAGCACTTTCATTTGCTGACGTAAAAAATAATCGCGTTGCTGCTGGTCGATGTCGGAATGAACCTTACTTTGAATTTCCTGCTTCAGTTCCAGCATCTGGATATCTTTCAGCATGTACTCCAGGAGTAGCTTTGCCCTACGCAGCCCATCGTTGGTTTCAAGTAGTTTTTGCTTTTCCGATGCGTTAGCGCTGATGTTGGAAGACAGGAAGTGGATTAAAAACGCCGGGCTTTCGATGCTGTCGATAGCAGCCTGTGCTTCCTGCGGAATTTCCGGATTCAGCTGAAGGATTTTATAGGCCGCATCTTTAATCGACTGGATAAGGGCTTTTGTTTCCTTACGGATCCGTTCTGGAAATTTTTCTTCAATGTACTGAACCTCAGCAACGATGTAGGGATCTTCTTTCTGAAAACTCTCTATTTTAAAGCGCTTTTTACCCTGTATTATAATGGTTGTATTTCCATCCGGGAGCACCAGCATTTTAACAATTTTGGCAACGGTACCCACCCGGTAAATATCATTTACAGATGGTTCTTCGGCATCGGGTTCTTTTTGGGCAACAACTCCTATTATTTTATTTCCTTTGTTATATGCCTGTTTCACCAGCTTAATAGACTTCTGCCTACCAACGGTAATTGGTATAACGACTCCGGGGAAAAGAACCTGATTTTTGATGGGTAAAATGGAAAGGTTATCGGGATAGTCTATATCGTCGACGTCGTCATCGCTGTTGGTTACCAGTTGAATTAGTTCGTCGCTATCCTCGTCTTCTACGTGGAGAAAAAGGGAATTAAAAGCGTTATTTATATCCATACACGTGGGCTCGCTACTTCTTTTCTGCTTTTAACAAAATATGAATAAACTGGTGAGGCGTTTCAAACCAGATTGTAAGATTAGATATTTTATCAACGATATTCTACCTGGTTTGTTACTATTTTCAACGCTTTATACACCCGTAGGAAACGCCAGATTAAATTTTATAACTGGCCTCACGTTACATTAGTGTATAAGCGAATAGCCATGCTTAAGTGTGAATTATTTTGTGTATTTATTTTAGTGGGGTGCATTTCGTGTTTACACGCACACGGACAGCTTAAAGAGGCCGGAAAAGTTAAGTTAAGCCAGAAAAAGCAATTGCCCACCTACAAGAGTGAGTTAATTTCCATACTCGATTTTCCCAATATTGGCAAGAAGGATTTCTACTTTAACAAGAAGGCAATTAAAGAATTGCGTACACTTCACAACGAGCAAAACTGGAAAGCGATGTTTCCTTTGCTTAAGAATTACGTGAGTAAGTTTGGGGTTGAAAATTTCTATAAATCTAACGATCTGCTTTGGTTCCTGGCGAGAATTAGCCTGATGGAGGGAGACACTACCGGGGCGCGAACCATGTATAAGCTGGTTTTAAAGCATTACCGGCAGGGCGGAAACCTGGAAAAGATTATGGAAGAATTTGGCGACCTGCAGCAAG
>CAZIWJ010000123.1:0-7192 GCA_964542855.1 uncultured Roseivirgaceae bacterium | reverse complement strand
AGCCCGGACCGGCAGCACTTATTTTTTGTGCGGTGCAACTCTCCCCGCAGCTATGGCAATTGCGATTTATTTATGGCTACCCTCCAGGCCGATAGTACCTGGGGCGATGTTCAAAACCTTGGGGAGCAGGTAAACAGCAAGGCCTGGGATTCTCACCCTGCATTATCACCGGGCGGCGACACGTTATATTTTGCTTCCGATCGCCTGGGCGGTTTCGGGATGTCGGACATTTATTTTACCTACCGGAATGAAAAAGGAAACTGGATTAAACCTGTTAATGCCGGCCCGATTGTTAATACCCGCCGTAATGAGGTGAGCCCGTTTCCCCATCCGGAATACCCGATCCTATATTTCAGCTCCGATGGGCAGCTGCTAAATTTCGGGGAATTCGATATTTATAAGTCGTACCGACAAGCTGCCCACTGGGGCGAACCATTAAATGTAGGGCCCCTGGTTAATGGGGATGGTAGTGAATTTTACTTTACCATGGATCGCAGTGCTGAAACCCTTTTTTATTCGCGAAGTGAAGAAAAAGATAGGGAAAACCTGGATTTGTTTTCATTTCCATTGCCCATGGAAGCCCAACCCCTTGCCACTACCAAGTTAAAAGGGCGTTTAATAAACCAGGAAACCGGGGAGCCTTTCGATAAGGGAATAGTTTCCATTATTGATGTTGATAACGGGGTGGAAGTAGCGCCCCGGTTTCTTAGAAAAGACGGTAGTTTCCAGTTTCAGCTAATCGACCAGAACAATTACATTATCGTAATACAGGGAGAAGACTTTTTCCGGTTGGAAGACCTGTTTTTCCTGGATGGAGATACATCCATGATTAAGAAAACCGATCCTGTTTCCCGTCGCCTGGAGTTTACTACCATGAACTTCGATAACGGAAAGTCGGACTTAAGGCCCGAAATGTACGCTGACCTGGATAAGCTGATCGATTTCTTACTGGACCACCCGGATTATAAACTCACCATTGAAGGGCATACCGATTCTGATGGCGACCGGAACTTCAATTTGAAATTATCGCAGAACCGGGCTGATGCCATTAAGAATTACATCATTGAATTCGGGAAAATTAAACCAAAACGCGTGAGAGCGATTGGCTACGGCAGCACCAGGCCTATTCGGATTGAACGAACCGAATCCGACAAAAAAATTAACCGCCGGGTTGAGTTTAACCTCTATAAAGAGGGGGGCCAGCGGTGAAATAACTTTTTTCTTCTAACACCGCCTGCCTAGAATAGTGCTTTAAATATATCGTTGAAAATAGCAAAAGTCATCAGTGATAATAAAAGTACCATACCTACTTTCTGGGCATTTTCCAGAAAGCTATCGGATGGTTTTCTGCCCGAAACCATTTCATAAAGAATGAACATAACATGGCCGCCATCGAGGGCGGGAATAGGCAGCAAGTTCATAAAAGCCAGCACCATAGATAGTAAACCAGTTAGTCGCCAGAAGCGGGACCAGTCCCAGGTTCCCCCAAATATTTTGGCAATACCAATCGGGCTGCTGATCGATTTGCGGGCATCCAGTTCACCACTGAAAATTTTAGCAAACCCCATAACCTGAATAGCGATAGTGGAAAACGACTGCCTGATGCCTTCCGGAATTGATTGCCCCAGTGAATATTCCTGGTAAGCTACATCCAGCTTGAGATCGGCAGCAAAACCCAGGGTACCTTCTTCGGTTACATTAGCCTGGATAGTTTTGCGGCTTCCATTCCTGATAACACCCAGTTGAACCTGCTTACCACTATTTTTAGCCAGCAGGTCCTGCAACTGATCGAAGTATTGAAGTGAAGTACCAGATACAGAAACAATTTCATCCCCATCTTGCAGGCCAGCAGCCATGGCTGGAGAGTCTTTCATTACCTGCTTAACGGCAAACGGGGTGCGTACATTCATGAAGGCCCTATCGTTTCCTTCTTCCGATAGTTTGTCGATAAAGTTGCCCGGGATTGTTACTTTCTTTTTTTCACCATTTCTTTCGATGGTGTAAAAACTGCTGTCGCCGAAGAGCACCTCCGGACTTGTCAGATCGCTGAATTTATCGTATTCCTTTCCGTTTAAAGCAACGATCTTGTCACCGGTTTGCAGCCCGATTTCCTGACCCAGGTCGTAAGCTACAATGCCGTGCTGCATTACCTGATCTTTAGGAATGTAGCTCTCACCGTAAGCATAAACCATCGATACGAAAATGATAACGCCGGTAATTACGTTAACAATTATACCACCAAGCATAACGATAAGCCGCTGCCAGGCCGGTTTAGCCCGAAACTCATATTCTTTAGGTTCTTCTCCCAATTTCTTGGTATCGAGCGATTCATCTACCATACCGGAAATTTTAACAAAACCACCAAGGGGTAGTGCTCCGATGCTGTAAAGCGTTTCGCCGTACTGTTTTCCAAAAATACGCGGGGGGAACCCGATTGAAAACTGCTCAACACGCATTCCGAACAGCTTGGCGGTAAGCATGTGTCCTAACTCATGCAAACCAACCAGTATAGATAAGCTCAGCAAGATCTGAGCTGTCATTATTAAACCTTCCATCAACTAATTAACTCTTTTGCTATTATTCTTGTTTGCCTATCCGTTTCCACGTAATCACTCAGCGAGGGAGTGCTAATATACTCTATTTTAGCCATGCACGCCTCCACGAGGTCAGGTATCTCCAGAAAACCAATTTTATCGTTTAAAAATGCTTCAACCGCAATTTCGTTTGCTGCGTTTAACACGCATGGCATGTTGCCCGTTCTTTTAAGTGCTTCAAAAGCCAGGGCAAGATTACGAAAGGTTTCAGTGTCGGGCTTTTCAAACGTTAACGTTGGGTAGTCTAAAAAGTTGAAAGGTGGGAAATCAGCTTTCAGGCGCCCGGGGTAACTTAATGCGTACTGAATTGGCACCCGCATATCGGGGAGCCCAAGTTGGGCTTTCATTGAAGTATCGGTAAATTCAACCAGGGAATGAATGATCGACTGCGGATGCACTACCACATCTATTTGCTCAATCGGCACATTAAATAACCATTTTGCCTCAATAACCTCCAGCCCTTTATTCATTAGCGTTGCTGAATCTATGGTAATTTTAGCCCCCATTTCCCAGTTCGGGTGCTTTAACGCCTGCTCTTTGGTTACCTGTTGAAGAAAAGGTTTTTTCTTTCCTCTAAATGGTCCGCCCGATGCGGTTAAAATGAGCCGGGAAATTTCGTTGGTTTCCTCCCCGGCCAGGCACTGGTAAATGGCCGAATGTTCCGAATCGACCGGTAGCATTTTCACTTTATGCTTTTCCAGTAAATCGGTAATCAGTTGCCCGGCTACCACCAGCGTTTCTTTATTGGCTAGCGCAATATCTTTACCTGCTTGAATAGCCGCAATAGTTGGTATTAAACCTGAATACCCCACCGTTGCGGTTAGCACCAGATTAACCGTAGCGTACTGCACCACTTCGCCAAGCGCTTCCTCCCCAGATTTTACCTGGATTTCAGTGTGCGCCAGGGCTTCCTTTAAAGCTGAGTAATAGGAATGGTTGGAAATGACAACGGCCTGCGGAGTGAATTTCAAAGCCTGACGCGCCAGCTCTTCCCAATTATTTCTAGCAGTGAGTACTACCACCCGAAACAGCTGGGGGTTAGCTTCAATAACTTCAAGTGCCTGGGTTCCGATTGATCCGGTTGAACCCAATATTGCGATTGATTTCATGGCGATCAGGATTTATTTTCTGAGGTTGAACGGAAATTATCGAGAAAATCAGCAATAGCCCGGTCATTAGCCAGTCGGGGTACTTTATTTTGCCCACCCAGTTTTCCTTTACTCTTCATGAATTGCTGAAACGCGGCGGGCTTCAGGGGTACCAGGCGTAGAGGTTGTAGAATATTGCCTTTTATGAGGTCGTCATAGTAACTATTCAACTGGCACAATTTATCGTCCAGCGCTTTTGCAAACTGATCGGGCTGATCGGGCATCCGGGAAAACTCTACAAACCACTCGTGCGAAGGCAGCCCGTAAGTAGGCGTAACGTTTGGAGCTACTGTGAACTCAACAACTTCTGCTTCGGGAAACTGATTACAGGCGAAGGCCAGCGATTTTTCCACCTCTTCACCAATTACGTGCTCACCAAATGCCGAAATGAAGTGTTTTACCCTGCCGGTAACTTCGAGACGGTGAGGGTACTTTGATACAAATTTAACGGTGTCGCCAATTGCATATCCCCACAACCCGGCATTGCTGTTAAGCACCAGGGAATAATTTTTATCTAATTCCACATCGTGTATGCTAATACGGGTTGGGTTGTCATTAAAGTGTTCTTCCGCTGGAATAAATTCAAAGAAAATACCGCTGTTTGCCAGCAGCAGTAAACCCGGATGAACCTGGGAATCCTGGTACGCGATAAAACCTTCCGATGCGGGATAAGTTTCTATGGAATCAATTTCTTTACCGATCGACTCGTTAATTTTTCTCTCGTACGGTTTGAAGTTAACCCCACCGTACACAAACACAGAAAAATTTGGGAAGGTATCAATAACTTTTCTCCCGGTTCGTTCAATTATCCGGTCGAAATACATTTGAACCCACGGTGGAATGCCCGATATGAGGGTCATATTTTGTACCAGGGTTTCATCAATCACCTTGTCGAGCTTTAGCTCCCAGTCTTCAATAACGTTAGTGGAGAACGATGGCATCTGGTTGGTTTTTAGGTAGCCCGGAACGTGATGGTTCACAATTCCAGAAAGTCGGCCGGTGGGAATAACCCCTTTAGTATCCAGTGTAGGGCTACCCGATAGAAACATTAACTTTCCATCCAGGAACCGGCTGTTGCCCGTTTCGTAAATGTAAGACAGCAATGCATTCCGGGCTGAATTGATGTGATTAGGAATTGAATCGCTGGTAATAGGGATGTACTTGGTACCGGAAGTTGTACCGGATGTTTTGGCAAAGTAAATGGGCTTTCCTTTCCATAAAACATCCGGTTCTCCATCGATGATCCGTTCAATGTAGGTGCGAAGGCCCTCGTAATCGCTTACTTTTACCCGTTGTTTAAAGTCTTCATAACTAGAAATTCCGGCAAAATCCCGGTCCGTGCCGTATCGCGTGTTTTTACCGGTATTAATCAGTTGCCGAAAGGTGTGGTCCTGTGCTTTTTCAGGATTGGCCATCCACTGCTGATTCTGTTGGTGGATGAATTGGGCCAGTGGTTTGCTCAGCGCAGAGCGAAATCCCATAGTTTATTATTTAATTTGCCCGGGTCCAGTAGGATGTTCTTCCCAGTAAGGAAAACCCCAAGTAACCGCGTAATTTAAGTTTATTCTCATTTACCAGTTCCACGTAGCAACTGTACGTATTACCTGATTCCGGGTCGTAGATTTCTCCATCTTTCCAAACCTGATCCGATTCTGGTTGTAGTTTACTGAGTATTTGTAAACCCAAAATTGTTTGGTCTCTCAATTCTTCTTCCGGATTTTCGTTATCTAGTTTTGGTGTTCCGTCTGGTTCGTTCGGTTCATCCATCCAGATTATTTTACCGCAGAATTTGCCTCCACAAGAGTATACATCTACTTTAGCTTTCTTTTCTTCCGTATACCAGGTTCCGGCTAATTCTTTGCTTTGTGCCTGTAACTGATTGTTGAATAAGTGAACGAGAACCAATACTGCAATTGCCGTAAATTGCTGGTAAGAAAAATTAGTTTTCATGTTATTCAAATGTAGCTATTATTTAACGTAAACGACAAAACGTGAAATTTAATTTGAATGTTTATTAAACGCCAGCCTGCATCCAACAATCCTGTAAATGGGTGCGTAAATTTTAGTTTCAGGGAACAAAACCTGGTTTTGCTACCCCAAAAGGCAGTGTACTGGCAAAACGAAGATGCATTACTGTTAGCTGACCTTCACCTGGGTAAAGCAGCTCATTTCCGTAAAAACGGCATCCCGGTTCCAGCGGGAGTACACCTGAAAGATATACAAAAATTGTCGGGTCTTGTAGATCGGTATACTCCTTCCAGGCTTATCATTATGGGCGATCTTTTCCATAGTGACTTAAATAATGAATGGCAGCTTTTTAGCGATTTCATGCAGCAGTACTCCGGTTTGAAGTGCCTGTTAATAAAAGGAAACCACGATGTGCTTGATGTATCCCTGTACCACGCGCTGGGTATGGAAGTATACGAAAAGCTGGAAGCAGGTCCTTTCATGCTTAGCCACGAACCGCTTGGGCAACAGCTTTACAAAAAAAACCTGGTTAATATAAGCGGGCACATTCATCCTGGAATTTACCTTAGGGCAATAGGTAAAACACTACCCTGTTTCTTTTTTTCTGATCGGGAGTGTCTACTTCCTGCTTTTGGTGCATTTACCGGATTTGTTAATTGCCGGCCTGCAAAAGGCACTTTCATTTTTCCGGTTTTATCGCAGGGTGAACAGCAACAAGTAATTCAATTAAATTATTAACTTAAAATTAATAACTGGTAACATCTGTTTGTGTAGAGCGTTACGAATTTTAAATAGGTAAATGTACTTACAGCATTTATCATCTACTAACTAATTATTAACTAACCCTAATTGTCATGATCAAAATTGATTTCAGCAAGAAAGAAATCGAGTTGCTTAAGAATGAGCGATTCGTAAACCCCAGTGTAAAAGTTCAGCAAAAACTCGAAGCTATTTATTTAAAGAGTCAAGGCTTACCCCATTACCAGATTTGCCTGATTTGTGACATCTCAAAAACGACTCTTATTTCTTATCTCAAGGAATATATGAATGGTGGGATTGACAATGTTATCAAGCAAACCAAGTACCGCGTGGTAAAAACAGACGCTAGTTTGTTCGTTTTGTAACCAGTTATAAAAATACCCACAATTAATTGGTTTTGTATTACCTTTTTGTTGACGAAAAATTAAACACACTTACGGCATAATTACTTGCCACCTCATCGGCTTATTTATTCTTTTTCAGTTAATAAATATTTTGCGCAGGTGCCAGAGGTTGTTAACGGTATTTTTCGCAGCATTTTTGAAGAATAAAAACTTCCGTTTCTGTTAGGGTTTAACGGGAGGTTGGTATGGATACCATGACCAATTCCAGTTAAATCGAAAGCTCTTAAAATTATTTCCTAACCTGGATGAAAAATTTGTAAAATAGTACAATAAATACTGAATAATTTTCAGTAAAACTACCTTTTTTAACAGCATAAAT
>CAZIWJ010000122.1:0-10519 GCA_964542855.1 uncultured Roseivirgaceae bacterium | reverse complement strand
GGTTGAAGAAAGACTTTGAATGGACATACGACTGAACATTTAATTTATATGCATTTCGCTTACCCAGCGAAATTAGGAATTAGCACCTTGGACCTTCCAGGTTGCTAGCGCTTCGGCGAGCCTGTCTCTCCACGCTTCTGTATAAATCAAATACCAATGCAATCGTAAAAAAGAAGGATTGATACTGACTTGGATTACAATGCTAATGATTGGCAGTTTATTTTACAACTTTTTTTGCAATACTTATTTCATTTTTCATTCAGCTTATTCATTACGTGGATACTACAACCGGCTAACCGGTTCCTTAAATTGAAACCTGTTTGTGATCAACTGAAACCCGGGCAGCACCAGTTCATCAATTTATTCATCAGGGCATGGTGTACCCATGAATAAAAAAATACTGTGCGCCATGAAAAGGAAACCCCTATTCCCCCTCTTTACACTGATTTGTCTGCTTCCTGCCGTACAGGCCCGGAACTGGCAATGGTTAGCCAGTTACGCTTGTACTGGCGGTACTCCTTTACCGGTAGATACGTACTTTGGTGCCCCTGGAAACGGTGATTGTTGAACAACAGTTTGTAGATAAGACCAAACCTTAGCTTCATTCATTCAGCGACTGCCTGCGTTGGAATTATTCTTCAATTGTAAGGCAGTTGCTGTTTTATTTTCGCCTTGTTATTCGTTCAGTACATTTTATTTGGATTAGCTGAGTTTTCAGGAATTTGCTGAATGCTGTCCCAGTGCTCTACAATTTTTCCGTTACCGTCAAACCGAAAGAAATCCATGGTCACGTACTCCTCATTGCCGGGCCAGGTTTGCAGGGTATGCAAGGCCACCAGGTTTCCTTCGGCAATAACCCGGATAAACTCAATGCTTTTTTCAGGATATTCATCCTGCATTCGTTCAAAGTACTCGACAAAGCCTTCTGTACCATTTTTAACTGCCGGGTTATGCTGAATGTACTCGTCGCCCACGTACAATTCCACTGCTTTTTGTGGGTTCCCTTCGTAGGCCGTGCGGTAAAAGGCCACCGCATTTTTTTTATTATCTTCCAGTGAAGTATTCATCATTTCCAGTTGCTTATCCAGGATAATCGGGGTTTTTAACTGCTCCAGAAGGTAACCAAAAAAATTATCTTTATTCACTGCCGAGGCATACTGAATGCGGTTACCCCCTGCTTCGTCAATGATCGTCTGCCCCTCGTTTGGGGGTTGCAGCCCGACCCGTACCCCTGCGGTTTTTAACGTAAACGCATCGGGTATGGCGATATAACTCATGGCCAGTACATCCCACATGAAATAGGTATATACGTAGCTGGGAATTGTATCGATGGTTGTAGCCCAGTACTGGGCGGCCAGTTCCGAAAGGGCATGACCCGACTGCCCGGCCAGCCGGCTCAGAAAATTCTTACTTACCGGCACCTGGTTACTGGCGTCGAGCGGCACACACACCAGTGCTAAACCGGCTTCCACCAGTTTTTGTGAACGGGCCGGATCCCAGTATACATTCCACTCGGCCGAACCGTTGTGCTGGTAATTCTGTACGTTGCCCGGTACCTCAAAGGCCCCGCCCATCCAGATTACCTGCTTAATCTTGTCTTTGATTTCCGGTGCCTGTTCCAGGGCGTTAACCAGGGTAGAACACGGGCCGGTAATGACGATCGTAACAGGCCGGTTTGCGGCGGAAAGTTGTTGAATGTATAATTCGGTAGCCGTTGGGTAGTTGTAAGGGTCGGGCGTTTCCGATAAATTCATCATTTCAGGAAAGGCATTCACAACCTCGGGTTCGGCCCGCCATTCGGCAGGAAAGGCGTTTACGCCGTTTAATTCCCCCCTTCCCAGTGGGATATCTGTTCTTTCAAACAATTGCAAGATTTTATGACTGCTCTCCAGCGCCGGCTCAATGTAGCAATCGGCCGGGGTAACGGCAATACCGATCACTTCCTTTCCAGGCATGGTTAACAGCAGCATCTGCGATAGTAGGTCGTCTATTCCTCCGTCATGGTCGAAAAAAACCAGTTCTTTTTGCGAGGCCGACGTTTCGGTTGCGTTTTGAGGGGTAAAACCGGAAATCATCAGAAACAGGGGAATCATAAAAAGAATGCGCATCGGGTTTGGGTAGTTAAAAGCATGTACATTTAGTAGCGATCGAAGATATTCTGAATTTGCCGGGCATTACTGGCGCGGGTTAAGGCTAGCATGAGCAAGATGCGTGCTTTGTTCGGCGGCAGGGTATTGGCTGTTACAATAGGCGTTCCGTTCGGGTTACCACCCTGGATCCGGCCACCCCTGATTGGGGATGCGATAACTACCGGTTTATGACTGGCCGGTAACTCCCGCAGACCCGAGAAGGCAGCACTCGTTCGCCCGCCGGCAAAAGAGCTGACTACCAGCCCATCGGAAGGGCGTTCCAGGTAGTATTTCAGGATGTTTTCGTCTAACCCGGCAAAGTCGCGGATGATGTCTACCTTCGGCAGGCTGTCGATGTCGTACACGTTAAATTCCGTATTCACAGTATGAGGATTAATCGGCGTTTGAAAGAAAGATACCTGTACGTCGTCGACCGAACCCAGGAACCCCTTTTCAGTTGCCGGAAAGGCATCTACCCGATTGTTATTGACTTTGGTAAGCGTACGGGCCGCACTAATATTGTCGTTCATAACAACCAGCACCCCTTTGTTCCTTGCTGCCGGGTCGATGCCGGTTCGCACGCCGCTGATTAAATTGGCCGGCCCATCGGCAGAAACTGCATTGGAAGAACGCATGGAGCCGACCAGTACTACCGGGGTTTCGTGTTTATGTACCAGGTTAAGAAAAAAAGCAGTTTCTTCCATAGTATCAGTACCGTGAGTAACCACAACGCAGGCTAGCCCGGGCTGCGCTTCTATAATTTCGTGAATCCTTTTTGCCAGCCCGAGCCAGATGTCGGGCCGCATTTTGGAAGACCCGATCCGGATAAACTCCCCCACCTGGATGTTGGCAAAATCACGTAACCGGGGCACGGCCTGCACCAGTTCCGAGCCTTCAACCAGGGGCTTATCCTTTACGCTGGCAATGGTTCCCCCGGTGGTGAGGATGAAAACTTTGGGTTTTGGCAAATCGGGCTGCTGGGCAAGTGCCACGGAAAACCCAATGAAGAAAAACAGGGCACAATTAAAAAATTTCATGCCGCATACTATGGATAAAATAGCTGATTGTACAAAAATACCAGTACATTTTCCGGACAGGCAGCGCAATCATCGAAGGCAGCATGGTCGCCTGCTTCAATGGTATGCAACTCCGATACAGTACCCAGCTTCCGGGCGTACGCGTGAATAAGTCCGGAGCCCTGAGTTTGAACGCCCGACTTACCAGATTCACCGTTTCGGTAAGGCACTACTTCGTCGGCAGTACCGTGAATGCTGTATACCGGTGGTTCACCGGCATTCATTACCCGTACATCGGCCAGGGCCCCGGAAATATTAATTACTCCCTGCACCGCTGAAGAAGGCCCCGGGTTTCCGCTATCGCCGGTTAGCCCGTTGTGCACCCGGGCGTACTGGTAAAGGATATCGCCGCCAATCGCTTTTACTTCGCCGGCACTGGAAAGGTAAGCACAGTGAAGAGCAGTTACCGCTCCGGCTGAATACCCGCCAACAAAAATTTGTTCTGGATTAATCCTATAGGGGTTGCTACTACCGGTTGTTTTACGAAAATACCTTACGGCGGCTTTCATATCGTACACGGCTTCCAGGATCCCCTGCCTGATTTCCCGGGCTGACGGATTAAAATCGAGCAGCCGGTAATTGATCGAAGCCACTACGTAACCTGCCCGGGCAAAGTAACTGGCCAGTTGTGTAAACTCGCTCTTGTCGCCGAAAATAAATCCGCCGCCGTGGGCAAGAATAATTAACGGGCGGTTGGTTTCAGCATCCGATTCCGGTTCGTACACATCAAGCAGTAATTCTTCGGTTTTTCCCTGCTGGTTTATATTCCGGCCGTACATCACATCATTTGTTACCCTTACCCGACTGAATACCGGTTCTTTATAACGAATACCCCGCTCGTGCGGAAGGCTGAACGACCAGGCAATGCTTGCAGTAAGTAAAAGGAACACTATCCTAACTAACCCCATGTCTTCTGAATTTAATAAAAATTAACTGTTGGTACCGGGTAAATATTTTCCACAGCAAGCCCGTTGAACGGAATTACTTTTGTATTACCTGGGTGCAAACATGTTGCCAGCTTGTTTTAGCCATTGGGCATGGATTAATTTACCGGGGGTAGTAAGGAAACTAACCAAAGGATGAAGAAGTACTCTGGTACAAAGAAATATTCAGGGTTTTAACTTCTCATTTACCAGGTTTCCTCGTCTACCGGCCCCAGCTTACCTTCACATTGCTTTAGCAAAGTATCGGAGTTATAAATGTTACCTGCCCGGATTACAGTGTGAACAGTGCGCGTGCGGGTAATGTCTTTCAGGGGGTTACCTTTTATAATAAACAGGTCGGCCCATTTCCCCGGGGCAATGCTTCCCAGCTTACTGCCCATTCCTATGGCACGGGCACTTTCCAGCGTGGCAATGGTAATAGCTTCTTCGGCAGGGATACCAATATCAACCATCAGTTGCATTTCCCGGTGAGCGAAGAAACCACCCAGTTGCGGTCCGAGGAAATTATCGAGGAGCAGCGGACGATCAGTACCCAGTACAATTTTACCACCAGCCTGGTAATATTTCCGTAGTGTTTCTTTTTTCACCCGGAAAATATCCTCGCACAGCACACTAAAGTTAGAACGGGGTAAATCCTTAACCAGCGACCGGCTGAATGGGGTGAGGAACCGTTTTTCGTCGGTCCAGAATTCAAAAGCGGCACCTTTTTCCAGTGCAATGGCCCCGTAAGTGCCCAGGGTAGGGCTGAAATGGACACCGTGCCGGATGTAAGTCTGAATAATGCTATCCAGTGCAGGATCATTCGTATCGAGTGCCCGCAGGCTGTAGTACGCTGCGGTGGTATCGGGTAGCAGGCTACCACCCAGGAAATGTTCCACCCGGTCGATGCCCATAAAAACAGCGTTTTCGGGATTTACGCTGTTCCGATAGCCCGAATTCAGGTGCCCGGTTACAGTGAGTCCGTGCTGGTGCGCCCGGCCAATTAGTGCCTGCAAGTGTTCGGGCGTAATATTTTTGGCTTTAAACCCTTTCACCCCCCGGGCTGCCCAGGTGTCGACCCGGTTATAAATATCTTCCGTAGTGAAGTTGGGGTTCCAGTCGGGAGCAGCTGCCCCAAAGTAAGGACCGGAATTTAGGATGCGCGGTCCGGGCATTTCCTTCTGGTAAATACGCCGGCGCAGCTCTTCCATTTTTTCCGGTTCAATTTCCCCGGCCGGAAAAGTGGCGGTGACCCCGTTGGCTAAAAATATTTTAGGCATGGCCAGCGTATCATCGTGAGCCACGCCGTTGTAGGCCACCCGGTAATGGGCGTGCAAATCAATAAGCCCGGGCAGCACGTAATCATTTGCTTCCAGGGTAAGCACCTCAGCTTCTTCCGGTACTTCTCCACCAATTTGAAACAGTTTACCGCTTTTTATCCAGATGCCCGGGTTGGGCAGCACCTCTTGTTGCTCAGTATTGAAATAAAACCCTCCAGTTATGTATGCATCCTGTCCGAATGCCGAAACTGGTAGAAAAAGGATAAACAACAGTTTAGTGATTGCAGATAATAGTGTTTTCATATTGGCGATTTAGCAATTTTATGCCTAGTAAAAAAGTAACTGCGGGCTGCTGCGGGCGTTCGTGAAAGAGCTCGGATACCACAAATTTAACCTGTACTTTATTACGCTCTGCAATAATTTTTACGCACCTGGCGCGTATTATTCAAGTGGTGAATATATCAGTGATTTCAAACTTGTTGCCGTGAGTTAATTTTTCATAATTTGTATTTCAAACCCACTAAATATGCCTGAAACCCTGCGACTTGGTATTTTACGCGAAGGAAAAGTTCCACCTGATAACCGGGTTCCCTTTACCCCAGAGCAGGCCAGGCAGATTGAAATTGATTATCCGCACGTGGAGGTTTACTGCCAGGGTAGTACGCTGCGCTGCTTTACCGATGATCAGTACCGGGAGGCCGGTATTAAAGTAGTTGACGATATTAGTGATTGCGATATTTTACTGGGTGTAAAGGAAGTGCCCATTGAAGAATTAATTCCCGGAAAAACGTACCTGTTTTTTTCGCATACCATTAAAAAGCAGGCTTATAACCGTCCGCTGTTACAGGCTATTGTGGAAAAAAATATCCGCTTAATCGATTACGAAAAGCTCACAGATGACGACGGAAACCGCATCGTTGCTTTTGGCCGTTTTGCCGGCATCGTGGGGGCTTATAACGG
Organism: uncultured Roseivirgaceae bacterium; assembly: GCA_964542855.1. GTDB lineage: Bacteria > Bacteroidota > Bacteroidia > Cytophagales > Cyclobacteriaceae > CAZIWJ01. The sequence continues at coordinate 4,151 of CAZIWJ010000122.1, read as the reverse complement.
ATTGTATGCTTACGGGCTCAAGCATGAGTTATACCGGCTGAAGCGGGCTAAAGACTGCTACGATATGAAAGAACTGCACCAGGAATTGCGCAAGGTTCAGCTTCCCCCCACGAAAATTGTACTAACCGGCGGGGGAAGGGTGGCTTACGGCGTAATGGAAATCCTGGATGCCGTGAAGGTAGAGCAGGTGGATGTACAGCGTTTTCTATACCACCCGTTCGATTACCCGGTATACGTAAAGCTAGACGTACGGAATTACAATTACCGGTTAAACGGTGGCCCCTTCGACCGGCAGGAGTTCTTCCTGTATCCGCAACGGTACGGCTCGGCATTCAAGCATTTCACCCAGGCTGCTGATCTGCTCATTGCTGCAGCCTACTGGGATTCCCGCGCCCCGGTACTGTTTACCGTGGAAGAAATGCAATCGCCTACGTTTTCAATTAACGTTATTGCCGACATTACCTGCGATATTGAAGGGTCGATACCTTCTACGGTAAGGCCTTCAACCATCGAAGAACCGGTTTACGATTACGATCCATTTTCACAGTCGGAAAAGTCACCGTTCAGTAATAATCGGAACGTGTCGGTGATGGCTATTGATAACCTGCCTTCCGAACTGCCTCGCGATGCTTCTGCTTCTTTCGGGGAAAGCCTGCACTCGCACGTACTGCCCAGCCTGCTGAATGAGGATTCCACCAATATCGTTCGGCGGGCAACCATTACCGAACACGGATCGCTGACCATGGAATACCGGTATTTGCAAAACTACCTAAAGGGAAAAGAGTAGGGATTTACATCTTTTCCGGGAATTTTTCTTCCGGGAATTCTTTACTAAACTGTACCCAGTAATCTTTTACCGTTCCCTTCATATCCTTGTAGAGCACCAGGATGCCCACCAGGTTAGGCAGGGTCATTAAGGCAATGGTGATACCCGAGAGTGTCCAGATGATGGTCGTGTCCACGAAAGAAGCCAGGAAAAAAGCAACCACGTAAACAATGCGGTAATACATGATGCCTCCCGTACCCACCAGGTAGGTAATGGCGCGGTCGCCGTAATACGACCAGGAAATGGCCGTGGAAAAAGCAAACAGTAACAAACCGATAGATACGATGTACTGACCGAACTCGCCAAAAAAGCTACGTTTAAAAGCTTCAGCAGTTAATGGGGCGCTATGGATAAGAGACTCTCCGCTAAGCTGCACGTATTTTTCTCCTACGTACTCCTGCACATTTCCGTCTTCAACCTTTAGCGTACCGCTGTAAACTTCTTCTCCAACTGTTACCGTTATCTCGTCTGCCAGCGAACGGGCATGAAGAATAGTAACTTCATCGGTGGGTACCCCATCAGTTATCGTAAGTTCGCCGGAAAACAGGGGCAGGCTGTTTCTGCCCGTCATATGATCGGAAAGCTGTTGCTGATTTTCGGCCGTATACTGCCCGTCGAGCACCTGAATATCGGCATTCTGAAAGTCATTGGGTAATTTCTCCTGCCATACCCCGGAAGAAAGAATCACCAACCCGGTAAGCGTACAGATAATAATAGTATCGATAAATGGCTCTAAAATAGCCACCATACCCTCCGACACCGGTTCGTGGGCACGGGCTGCCGCGTGAGCAATAGGAGCTGATCCCTGGCCGGCCTCGTTCGAGAATAGCCCACGGTTTACCCCCCGGTTAAACGCAAAAGAAATTGTGGCGCCCAAAAAACCACCGGTAGCCGCCGATCCGGTAAATACATCGGAAAATACCGATACGAAAGAGGGTATGATCTGGTCGTAATTGTAGAAAATTACAGCCAGCGCACCGATCAGGTACACAAAAGCCATTAAGGGAACCAGCGTGGACGTTACTTTAGAGATACGGGAAATTCCGCCGATAATTACCAGTGCCAGCAATACCGCCAGTACACCTCCGGTAACAATTTGCTCTACGCCAAAGGTAGAATACACCGTAGTGGCGATGCTATTAATCTGCGGCAGATTACCCGTACCAAAAGAAGACAAAATGGTGGCAACGGCGAAGATAGCTGCCATCCAGGGTAATTTAAGTTTATTGCTCATGTAGTACATGGGGCCACCGGCAATTTTACCAGTACTATCTTTTTCCCGGTATTTGTGCGAAAGCGTAACCTCTACAAACTTGGTAGTCATTCCCAGGAAGGCAGTAACAATCATCCAGAACAGCGCTGCCGGGCCACCAAGGTGAATGGCATAAGCCACGCCGGCAATGTTTCCGGTACCTACCGTACCCGAAAGGGCAGTGGTTAGCGCCTGAAAGTGATTGGTGTCCCCTTCGTCTCCTTCCTTATCGTACTTGCCACGAACTGCTTTCAGGGCGTGGCCAAAGTACCGGAACTGGGGAAAATTAAGGTATATCGTATAAAACAGTCCAGTACCCAGCAGCACTAGTACGAACCACGGGCTGCCCCCGATGTACCCGTCGATGGTGCTTAGTATATCATTTAATTCCTGCATAAGTGGGTCGTTGAGCCCGCGAATATAGCACATTGGCAATAAAGTCGTAACAGAAACCTTACATAGGGCAGTTCGCCCCATATTTCGCGTGCCACCCTCCTGCTGAATACGGTACATTTGTTGGGTAATTGTATGCCAAAATCCTAATCAGTACCCAGCAGATTAAAGTGCTGGAACCAGGCGCTGTTACCGCGTACGCTACCATGAGATTAAGAATAAAGACCTAGTATGAATACACTGAAAAGATTTTTGGTATTGCTCGCAATGGGTTTGCTGAGCCATACCTTAACTAACGCCAGCGATGCAGTATTTCACATCCAGGCCCTGGATGCCAGCGGGGAAGTAATTCGTTCCGGCACCGGTTTTTTTTCTGATCGCAAAGGAAAAGGCATTACCCACAGCAGCGTGTTCAGGGGAGCCCGCCAGGCCCGCATCATTACCTCCGACAGTGTGGTTTACGCGGTAAACAAAGTCTTTTCCTACCACGAAGGCACCGGGCTGGTACTGTTCGGTATCGATGTAGGACGGGCAGCATTTTCCACCCCCGGCCTTGGAACAATTGATGGGAATTCCTCACTAAACGGCATCCTGGCCCCGGGCCCACAGCAAGAAGAAGAAGTAGCTTTCCGGGTGTTGCAACTCGATACACTAACCGGGCTGGGAGCATTTGCCCAGGTTAAAACCGGAACCGACGCTGCCTTTGTGCCTTTAATCAGTAATAACCAGTTGCAGGGAGTTGCCATTAATGGAGTTTCTTCGGCAAAACAGCAGTGGGTAGCCCTGCCGGGAACAATGGTTCAAAACATGCCACAACAGGAAACCCGGACTTTCGGGGCCTGGGTGGCCCGCTTTTCCAATCAGGCCGGCTACCTAAACGGCCTGGTTGCTTACGCGAATAATAACTTTGCCCAGGTTGAACGCAATTTATCGGCCTATATCCAGTCGCACCCAGAAGATGCACCAGCTACCCTGGTGGTAGCCCAGGCCTTGCAGGAACAGAACAAACTGGCACAAGCGCAATCGTATTACACACAGGTAATTAAATCTGACAATAAAAATGCAGCTGCTTATCAACAGCGGGGCGTTATTTTTTACCGGCAGAAAAATTACGAACCGGCACTGGCCGACCTGGATAAGGCGATAAAAAACCGGGCCTATAATGCTGAAGTATTTTATTACCGCGGGCACACACGCTACGAAATGAAAGACTATGCCGGTGCCTTATCTGATTTGAATAAAGCCGAGGAAGAAGGAGCTTCCGATGCCCTGTTATTCTACCATAGGGGAAACACCCTGTTCCTGGCTAAAAAGTATCCGGAGGCCATTGACAATTACGACCGGGCTATTTCCCTGGGCCAAAAAGATGAAGTTATTTATAATAACCGGGGTAAGGCAAAGTACGAAATTGAAAATTATGAGGGGGCTGTTGCCGATTTTACCCAGGCTATTTCCATCAGTGAAAGTTACGCTAAAGCCTGGTATAACCGGGCCAATGCCCACTACGCTCAGAAAAATTGGGCTGAAGCTACGCAAAATTACAGCAAAGCGGTAATGTATCGGGTAGATTTACCTGCCGATGAACTGGCCGAACTTTATTTTAGGAAAGGCTACGCCTGGTTTGTTGAAAACGATTATGAAAAATCCCTTGAGGCCCTGAACAGGGCTGCCACCAAATGA
>CAZIWJ010000121.1:8451-10786 GCA_964542855.1 uncultured Roseivirgaceae bacterium | reverse complement strand
TGCAAAAGTTAGGGAGTGTTGTACTTTTAATACGGCTAATTTTTGGTGTAACCTGTTCATTTACAGGGTACAGCGATACCGGGTTAGAAAAGTACAATGTCTGGTTAGCTATTTTATCTCCGGTACCTTTTCTGCCGGTGGGGTAGGCGGTAGCACCCGGTAAGGCTTTCTAAAACGGAAAATTTTAGCTCGCAGCTGTCGATCAGTAGTAAATGGTATAGCTTTCATTGCTCTCCACCGTATGCTGCAAAGTAGGCATCGGGCTCAATTCTACCTAAGTGGCCTGTTTCGGGGTGAACTTCAGCCCAATGTTAAGTAGCGGACTGTTCAGGCCGGCTGCAACTTCAATGCGGTTTCCGTACGGGTGCCGGGCTTCGAACGAAGAATGTTTATAAGCGGAAACGTTCGTACGCAAGCCTGTTGAGTGGTAAAAAATTTTTTAAGAAAATTTCAGACTGACAATAGGTGTCAGTCTGCCCCCTTATAATAGTAGAACCAAATGACGGAAGAGGCGCCACCGCCAACTGGTATTTTATTATTATATAACCTTCTAATTTTATTAAAAATGAATAGATATCAGAAAAATCGTTACGAAATGTTCCTGCGGGTTCAGTCGTGTTTTAATGATTACCAGCAAGTATGGGAAAACAATGTGTTTATAGCTCAGCAAAAAGTGGTTTTCGACGGTAAAATTGAAACGATCAATAACATGAGTGTCCAGATTCCGCAGTTTTCTCCAAAGAGCCCACATAAACGCAATAAGCGCCGAAAACTGCTCGATACCATGCTGAACCTTCGTGGGGCTTTGCTGGCGCATGCTTCTATGACGGACAACGGGGATATGAAAACCCGTTACGAGTTAGCTGTCGATACGTTAAAGATGAATTCTCCGCAAACCGATTTTCGGGACTTTGTATTGAATATGCTGGCCGAATTGCGTTCAATGGAAACGGAACTGGCCGATTACGGGGTAACCCCCGAGATGATTGAAGATGCTGAAAAACAGGCAGCTTTATTTAAACTGCTGGTTACGAGTCCTTCGGATGCGCAAAACCAGGTTAATGTACTAAAGGGAAATATCCAGTTACAGGTTAAAGAGGTGCAACAGCTCCTGAAAGATCGCATTGATCCGGTAATGAAAATGTTCAGTCAGTCGGCACCGGCCTTTTACAACCGTTACCTGCGTTCCCGATCGGTGTATGATGTACGGGCCCGTTATTCTTCCTCCCAGGTTACACCGAATACTGAGGAAGAACCGACTACAGATTAACCGGTGATTACTAACTTATGGGTATTGTTCAACTGGGCGCTGTGGAAAAATGGCGCCCTTTATTATATCCAAATTATATTCAGGCAGTTATTAGGGGCACGCCCGGCTGCCAGCCTAATAGAATAAACGTGCAATGTCTGCCAAATTTTTGCCCGGTAGCAGCCCAATTCTTGCCGGTACCTGGCATCATCATTATCACCACCAGCTAATTAATTTAGCCTTCGTGATCATTTTTGTCCTCTCACATTCAGGAATTTGTTTTCCTGTTCTTCCAGCTTTTGCCGTAGTACCTGAACTTGTTCATGGTAATTTTCCCTGTTTACCCGGTCCAGGTGTATCCTGGCCTGCTTTAGCAGGTAATCAGATTCGTGTAAACTGCAGGGCCATTCCCCGGTAGCCTGCCGGTAAAACAATAGCGATAAACGATAATTAGCTTCCGGGTGCCCGGGGTTTTGGGATAAAACACTGGAATAGTTCGATCTGATTTTCACCAGGAAGTGTTCACCCTGGTGGTCATTCCCCGTCAGGTTCCAGTAGTGTTCAGCCAGCGCTAAACGATAGCGCTGCTCAAATTCGGCTCCCAGTTTCCCGTAAGTATCACCCACCGGTTCGGCACATTTGCGGTACCACTGGTAGTAATTTTCGGCCCGCTCCGGTTTGCCTTCCTTTACCGCCCGCATGGCATCGCCGTAGTAGCTGGTAGCCAGAAACATCATTTTTTTATCTACCTTTTCCCTGAACTCTGATGGGTAATCCATATCCAGGAACTTCGTGAACCCATGGTAAGCTACCTCCCGCATTCTTAACAGGGTATCGGCCTGGCGGTGCAGCCTGAAAAATTCGGTGTAAATGTACCCCTGGGCAAACCATACGTTCGGGTTATTGCGTGCTCGTTTACTTGCTACCACATCGTCGATTAATTGCTTGGCGTTGGTTAACTGGCCCTCGTTAAATAATTCCATAGCCTCTTTAATCTGCTGCCGCTGCCCCAGGGAGGTACCGGGGAATAACAGACTCACGGAAAAGCAGACGATAAGGTGGAAATGCCATACCTTCATAAGTAAA
>CAZIWJ010000121.1:0-8351 GCA_964542855.1 uncultured Roseivirgaceae bacterium | reverse complement strand
GCCAGCAGGATTTTCTGGCGGTTTAATTCCTGTACTTTACCGATAAACCGACTGAATTCCTTAAAATCACTTCCGGTGTATGTGCCTTTGTTCAGTTTTAAGTTGCGGGATATGTGAATACTACCTGCATCATCAGTAAGGCGAATGGTATACGATCCGTAATGGGTTTCAATTGATTCATTTTTACCCATAAACTGCACGGCAAATCCTTCGGGAAAAGTCATCGAGATTTCTTCCCGGAAGGAACCGGCACGTTTTAATTTAACGGCGTTATCTTCAGAAGCTCCGGAGAACAATCGAGGAGCATCGTTAAAAAAATTAATTGGTATAATCATTCGGTTACCGGTAACCCTGGCAACCTGTCCGAGGGTAATTTCAAAATGCTCTTTCAGCAGTAACGAATCGTTAACCTGTTCAACATTGAAACTGGTAATTTCGTAATTGGAAAAATCGAAGCGGCGGTAAAACCAGTTTTTTAGTTCATTTTCACTGTACATTTTATAGTACGACTGGTGGTTGTACCAGGTGCCGGTTTTATTTACCGTCAGGTTGCATACCCCGTTTCCTTTTTCATCAACCGTAATGTTCATCTTACGGAACAACTGGTTTTCCTCAGCCGACCATTCCGGGGTTTTAATCATCCTGCTTTTAGCCCCATCAATCCAGAGTACATTTCTGCCATCGGTAAAATCGCCAAGGTAATCGATATCCCCGTTCGAGCTGGTGCATTCCAGCCAGAGGGTATCGTTAGGGTAAGGCACGCCGAGGAAGACGTGATTGAACTGATTGCTGGGAAAATCTTTCAGCACCGGTGGCATTTTACGACCGGCATTTACAACCACAAAATTTGAAGAAATACCCACGTACTTCAACATTCTTTTCATGTAATTGCTTAATGCTTTACAATCGCCATAACCGAATTTATCTACTTCAGCGGCAGGTAAAGACTTCCATCCCCCAATGCCTAATTGTATAGAAACATAACGGGTTTTATCTTGCATAAACCGGTAAATTCTGCTAACCAGCTCATTTTCGTCGCTGCTTTCAGCTTTGAACTGATCCAGTTTTTGCCTGGTAGCCGAAGTTAGTTCGCTGTTATCAGTATTTAATTCATCGTACCATTGTCCGAACTGGCTCCAGGTTTCGCAGCTACCGGCCCTGCCATCGAGTATAAACTCTATTGGGGTCAGTTTAACGTGGGCAAACGTTTCGGAATCAGAAATCTGATAAGCCGGACGTGACTTTGCTTCCAGGTTTTCTACTGCCCAATGGTAAGTTGAATACCCTTCTTCGTTTTTACCTTTTTGGGGTTCATTAAGCCCGTTCTGGCACAAATAACGAATAGAAATTTCCGGGGCTACCTGGATAGTTAAACTGGCTTGCTTGACCGATAAATTATACTGGCTTAACGGAAACCAACTACTGAGATAAAAAATACCGTCGTATTGTTTCTTACATGTATATTCAACCGTGTAGGGGAATTGCCCGTATTCGGGTTCCAGGAAAACCCTTCGGTTGTCGTTTGTTTCGTACGATTTTGTTAAGCTGTAGTCCTTTAAATCTCCTTTTCGATATTTTTCAACCCTTTTTCCTGATTTGTTGAAAATCTCGTAAGTAAAGTTCTTGATCTTACTAAACTGGTCGTAATTTTCGTAAAAGTTTGCTTTCTCTTTACCTTCCTCGTTAATTACTCTCAGTCGAACTGTTTCTAACCGGGTCATGGTTTTTTCATCTTCGAGGATGTATTCTACCCGGTATTCAAGCATTTCAGCATGTTCCTGGGCCTGTACCAACGGAAAGGTTAAGGTAAGTAACCACCCCGTAAAAATACTTAGCTTATTCATCATTGCCGGAGTCTGGTTTTACCTGTTCTAATTCAACTGAGGCAGTCATTTTTTTCACAACTTCGTCGTAAAACCTTCTCAAAGTAACATATTCCTGTTCGGTGTAAACCGGCTTGCCAATTTTTAATACAACCCGCATCTGTAGCATGTTCGGTTTAGCATTGCATAAATAGGTAAGCTGAGCACTTCCGTCAGGCATGGCAATTTTAGTTGATTCAGGCGCGCTCACTACCTGGTAACCGGAGGGTATTGGCATGGTAAGCATATGACTTTGCTCGGTGGTATATACAAAATCTACCGGGTATTTCCGGTTTGGGTTCTTAAAAGGGTTTTCGGTTATGGCTACGGCAGCAAGGGGGTTGAGAATGACCGTTTTCCCAAACCTTTCCACCTGCTTCGATAAATCTATAGAGAACTGTTCAATTACCATTCTCGAATTGGTATTGTTCTTATTTTTATAATTACTGATGGGCATATCGTTGAATTTCTTTTCCAGTTGTTCCTCGAGTTCTTCTGAAGACAACTCCAGGTGGTTTTTCAACCATTTATTGTAGCTGTAACCCGAAGAAGAAAACTGTACTGTTGCAGTTTGGTTAGTAAAATCAATCTGGCTAAAGGAAGACTCTTTCATGCCGTAATCAGGTGAAAGGGTTACCCAGGCCGACTCCCCTTGCTTAATTTTACGGCCTAGGTTGTTCATACACCTTTCCGGAAGGGCACCTGGGCTCAGGTAGGGTTCGGTAGCATCCATTAAAAGCTCTTTTTCACCCATTTGAACACCCGCTATTACGTAGTTCATTTTTCTAATAGATGGAGTGGCTAGGCTGAGTACACCGTGATCGCGGGTCGACAGGGCTACCGGGTAAGCATTGATGCCTGATTTTTGTAGCAGGCTTACCAGTAACAGGTTAATTTCGGCTGAATTACCAAGATGTTCTTTTAAAAAACGAGATCGGATCGACGAGGTGGTGTAAAGGCTGTTTTTATCGTTCCACTTCATATTTTGCTGAATGTAGGCGTAGCAGGAATCAATAACCTGCTCCCTGGAAAGATCCTTACTATTCAGTTCTTTGGCGTAATCGTTTAGATAACCTGCTTTGAAGGCCCGGTTAAAATCGTCATCCTGCAATAACGTTACAGTTACTTCCTCCCAGGAAGTAGTGAATTCTTGTACCAGTTGTCCGGGAATTCGTATGGAGCGCAGGTTAATTTCCAGCTTTGTGAGATAATTATCAGGATTATTGATAAAGGGCTCCTCTTTAAAAGCAGGCATATTAGTAACCCGCCAGTGTTCGCCCGGTCGCAGGGTTTCAATGGGTTCAAATCCGAAAGAAGCCACTGAAAAATCCACGTATGCAGAACGGGGAAGGTATAATTCATTGTAGGCAACTGGTATTTTACTTTGAAAACGCCATACGGATGGAAGGCCATCCATAGTGTAAGATATATCCACTACCGATCCGACTTTTACGTTGGGCATAAACACCTTGGTGCTTTTTAATTCCCCGCGTATAGCATCTTCTTCGTAAATGTTATCTTTCGTGAGTTTTTCCCTTTTCACTTTACCGTTTACCAGGTTAAAAGTGTAGCCCCTGATCTGGTTACTGGACATCCCGTAAAAAGTGCGATTGGCGTAACCTTTTCCCTCGTTTTTCAAAATTTTAATGCGAAGGTGACGGGAAAAGCGAAAATTGTTCCGGTTGAATTCTCCCTTGTCGTAAAGCACCACGGCCAGGGCATCGGAATCTTGCGGGTAGGTGATCATTTCAACTAGTTTTCGGGGTACTTTCCCGAATTTTACTCTCGACTGGGCAAAAGTGTGCTGATTGCAAATGCACAGGAGCATTAGACCAAAGGTTAGTTTACGCATAAGTGCCAGGTGATAATAAAGAAGTAAGAAAGTATTAAGCATTAAACGAGTCACTGAAAAATTAACAGCGATATGTAAGTAAAACTACTGTAGTTTAATGCATAATTCAACTAAACCCTGATGAAATGATATTTATATGAATACAACACGTTTAATTGGAAGGTACTAACCTTCAATTTCATAAGTAGTTTCCCCGCCTTTTTCATCTTTCAGCCGAATGCCGATTTCCTGTAAGCGATCCCTAATTTTATCGGCCATGTCGAAGTTGCGAACGGTGCGGGCATCTTTTCTTAGCTGGATCAACACCTGCACCAGCTCATCGGTTTTTCCTTCGCCCGAAGCTGCTTCTTCTAACGGTTTTAATGCCAGCACATCATCAATAAAGCCATTAAAGGTTAGCAGTGCGTACTTCAGCGTTTCGGGCTGAAGCTGGCCGGCCGCTACCTGACCGTTTTTAATGCTGTAAATTTTAGAGGCTAATTCAAACAGGGAAGCAATGGTACGGGGCGTGTTAAAATCATCGCTCATGTTTCGGTAGCAGTCGTCGGCATAATCCCGCAGAGCCTTATCTTCAGCGGTTTCTGTTTTACCGCTCACTTCAGGCAGTTCGTCTGCAACAGCCCGGGCACCCATTAGTTTCTGAAATCCTTTTTCGGCACTTTCCAGGGCACCTTCCGAAAAATCTACCGGGCTGCGGTAATGGGCCTGCAGGGTGAAAAACCGGATAATCATGGGGTGCCAGGCCCGGGTAAGGCGGTTGTGGTTGCCTTCAAACAGCTCTTGTACGGTAATGAAATTACCGAGCGACTTGCTCATCTTCTGTCCGTCGATTGTAACCAGGTTATGGTGCATCCAGTAATTAACCGGGGTATTACCAAAGGCCGCAACATTTTGGGCAATTTCCGCTTCGTGGTGGGGAAACTGTAAGTCTAGCCCGCCCCCGTGAATATCGAAATGTTCGCCGAGGTACTTGGTGCACATGGCCGTGCATTCCACGTGCCATCCGGGAAACCCTTCTCCCCAGGGAGATTCCCAGCGCATGATGTGTTCCGGGGCAGCCTTTTTCCAAAGTGCAAAATCGTGCATCCCCTTTTTTTCGGTTAACCCTTCGGTTTCCCGGTTTCCGGTTTGCAAATCTTCCAGTACTTTACCCGACAGCTTCCCGTACTCGTAATCTTCTATGTATTTGCTCAGGTTAAAATATACCGATCCGTTGGTTTCGTAAGCATAACCCGCTTCCAGTATTTTTTTTATCGTTTCAATCTGTTCAATAATGTGCCCGCTGGCCCGCGGTTCAATGCTGGGTGGAATAACGTTTAGCTGCTGCAGGGAGTGATGATAACTGTTGGTATACTGCTGAACCACTTCCATGGGTTCCAGTTGCTCCAGCCGGGCTTTCTTGCTGATCTTGTCTTCCCCCTCGCCGGCTAACTCATTTTCCAGGTGCCCCACGTCGGTAATGTTGCGAACGTACCGCACCTTGTACCCTAAAAACTGCAGGTAGCGGTACACGATATCAAAAGTAATAGCCGAACGGGCGTGCCCCAGGTGCGGATCGCCGTACACGGTTGGGCCGCAAACGTACAATCCTACCTTACCTTCGTGAATAGGCTTAAACAGTTCTTTTTTCCGGGAAAAACTGTTGTGAATGTAAAGCGGAAATTTGTCCAGCGATTGGTGTAGGGTTTGCTCGGCCATAAAAGAAATAACTCGGATTTAATGAAACGGCTAATTTACGTGAATTTAATTAACATTATCAGGAAGGTAACTGCTGAAGTTAAGTTGAAGTTCTAATTACGGATCGATGTTCACCAGTTGTTCACGTTCAGCATCCAGTTGCCGGTAAAAACAAGACCTGCGGTGTTGATGAGCAGCATTGTAGGTGTGGCAAACTCCGCTCCCAAGTAATTTAACCTGGTACACCAGTGCGTCCTGGTCGCAGTCTACCATAATTTTTTCAACCTGCAGGTAATCGCCCGAAGTTTCCCCTTTGGTCCATAATTCCTGGCGGGAAGTGCTCCAGAAGGTCGCTTTACCCTCGTTCAGCGTTTGGCGGTATGCTTCTTCATTGGTGTACCCCACCATAAGTATTTCCAGGGTATCAGCGTGCTGAACCACAACTGGAAGCAACCCGTTCCTTTTTTCAAATTGCAGCTGGATGCTATTCGTTTCTTCTGCATTCATGGCAAACAAACTATCTGTTTTTTATTTGGGTTACAAAGGTAATGAATACCGAAGGAATAAACGTAGTGTGGTTTAAGCGCGATTTACGACTAACGGATCACGCCCCGTTACAGGTAGCATCCTACACGCCCCGGCGCACGTTGCTGGTTTTCTTTTTCGAACCTTCGCTAATGCAGTCCCCGGAAAGCAGCCCTCGCCACTGGCGGTTTGCGTATGAATCGCTGGAAGCCATGAAAGAAGAACTAAAACCCTTCGATATTCCTTTGTTTGTATTCCACAGCGAAGTGCTTCCGGTGTTTGAACAGCTGCACAAACAATTCACCATCGCCAGTATCTTTTCGCACCAGGAGATCGGGATTAAACTCACTTACGAACGCGACAAGGCAGTAAAGCGGTTTACCCGTTCCAGGGGAATTAACTGGGAAGAATATCAGTGTAACGGCATATTCAGGGGAAGAAAAAACCGCGAAACCTGGGTAAACGACTGGCACGATTACATGCACCTTCCCCGGCACAACCCGCAATTTCGCCAGCTTAAACCTTTCGGATTAAAAAAAGAGTTTTACAACGAGTGGAAAGGAGCGGAGCTTCCCGATGCCATTACCAACCCGGACCACAACATGCAAAAAGGGGGGAGGAAACAGGCCGAGGAATACCTGCGTACCTTCTTGTGTAACCGGGCCAGGCAGTACAACAAACACATTTCCAAACCCTTGCTAAGCCGGAAAAGCTGCAGCCGGCTGTCGCCTTACATCAGCTGGGGAAATTTATCGGTTCGGGAGGTGTTTCAGCAAATAGAAGGCGAACAGGCCCGCATCCCTAAAGCGCTGGCCCGGCCCGTAAAGAATTTTGGTTCCCGGTTGCGGTGGCACTGCCATTTCATTCAGAAATTTGAAATGGAACCGAGAATAGAATTTGAAGATATGAACCGGGGGTACAGGCAATTGCGCCGCCAGCCCAATCCGCAATGGCTGGAAGCCTGGAAAACCGGTGCTACGGGTTTTCCGCTGGTCGACGCAGCTATGCGTTGTGTAAACGAAACCGGGTACCTCAACTTTCGCATGCGCGCCATGGTGGTTTCCTTCCTGGTGCACCACCTTTGGCTGCCCTGGAAAGATGGGGCTACGCACCTGGCCCGGCAGTTCCTGGACTTTGAACCGGGTATTCATTTCGCCCAGTTCCAGATGCAGTCGTCGGTTACCGGCATTAATACCATTCGTATTTATAACCCGGTGAAGCAATCGGTCGACCACGACCCCGACGGTACTTTTATTAAACAGTGGGTGCCGGAACTCAAGGAAGTGCCGGCCAGCCTGATCCATAAACCCTGGGAGATGACCGCCATGGAGCAGGCTTTCCACCACTGCACAATTGGCGATGACTACCCCCAACCATTGGTAAACCTGCAAGAAACCGGGAAATTTGCCCGCGATACGCTCTGGCAAATTAAAGACGACCTGGAAGTGAAACTGGAAGGAGAAAGAATATTGCAGGTTCATACCGTTCCCGGCAGAAACGTAGATCGGGGAGGCTAGAGGTGCTGAAATTAGTCGGGCTAATACTGACAGTTATCATGCGGGGCCTGCACCCCGGGTTTTACTTTTGAGCAAATACGGAATTCAAACCGCATTAATCAGTTTCATGACTACCATAGAAAATAAAACCTACGACGAACTACAGGTAGGAGATACCGCCAGTATCTCCCGAACCCTCACCATGCAGGATATCCGGTTGTTTGCTATAGTATCGGGCGACTTTAACCCGGCCCACCTCGATGAGGAATACGCTAAATCTTCCCCTTTTCGCGAAATCATTGCCCACGGAATGTGGGGGGGATCGTTAATATCGAGTGTAATAGGAACCCAATTACCCGGACCGGGCACCATTTATTTATCGCAAAACCTGAAATTTACTTCCCCGGTTAAATTAGGTGATGTACTCGTGGCGAAGGTAACGGTGAAAGAAAAATTACCGAAAAACAGGATTATCCTTAGCTGTGAGTGTACCGATCAGGACGGAAATGTTGCTGTATCCGGGGAAGCCCTGGTTATGGCATCGTCTGAAAAAATTAAACGTGAACGGGTGAAGTTACCCGCTGTAGCCCTGAAGGAAGAAGAAAGCGAGCGGTAAAAACTGTAAATTTTAGGGTAGTCGGCATTGCAAATGCCTACCATGAAGCAATTTTGTGCTACCATTAATACACAGGGCCCAAAAAAAAACAGCCCGGGTAATTCCGGGCTGTTTTAATCGTTTTATCTGTTTGCACCATAAAAATTTCCAGGTGTAAAGTAAAACGTTACTTCCTAATAAATTTTCAGGTCGTAAGGCATACGAGCCTGTACGCCTTTCATCTCTTTCAGGTACGCTGCTTTTTCAATGTAAGGATAATACTCACCAAACATTGACTTTTTGAACCGGGTAACGGCCGAAGTTTCCAGGTCTTCGAAAAGCTC
>CAZIWJ010000120.1:0-10840 GCA_964542855.1 uncultured Roseivirgaceae bacterium | reverse complement strand
TTAGGCCAAACCCCTCCTGTTCCACTCCCCGCTTTATTCGTTCGTATGCGGTTGAGGGCAGGCGATCAGTTTTGTAAAGCAGGCAGCGCATTCGCCTGATGTCCTTTACCAGTTTATCGAATTCCGGGTCGTCGGCTACATTGATCATCCTTAGAGTGGTAGGATAAAGGTAATAGGATTGATCGGGAGCCTTAGACTTAAGGAAATCGGAAACGGTATTGCTTTGCCCGAAGGTAATGCCATTTAGGCAAAGCAGGGCTAAAACTGCAAGAAACCCTTTATTTCTGGTTTTCCTGCAGCTTTTTAAGCTTATCCATTCCATTAACATTCATATTTTTAGATAAACGGGAAACCTGTTCCAAATCAATTTCACCAAACAAATCGAGTAATACAAAATTGTCGTCGCTGCTTACCAGCATTACCAGTTCGCTAATAATTCCCTTACTACTCTCCTTGATCATGAATTCAACTTCTTCGCCTCCGTCAACGACCGACATCAACGTCTCGAAATCACCATCTTTCACTACTTTAAGGGCATTACTGTACATGGCATTGTAATCTACGTTACTATCTTCATCGGCCACCAGGATTTTTAGTCCGTCCAGTTTACTCATTGCCTCCATCAGCTCTTTGGTATCTTCATCCTCAGAGTCGATTTCGGTAAACAGGCTGAACATCTTGCTGGTAATGGTAACTTTGGTAATGCGTTCATCATTACGGTATTGAGCAAACAGATCGGAAACTTTATCGTCCTGGGCAAATAACGGGGTAACCACCCAGGTGAACAGGGCAGCAAATAATATAAATTTCTTCATTTTTGTTTAGTTATTAAATTTTGGGTTGACTTAAACTTTTTAAGCGTGCTTGCATGGGTCATGCCTTCGTTCATCTTACCCGAAAGCAACAGTAAGCTGGCTTTGGTGTATGCGTAGGCTTTTTCCGGATCTTGGGTTTCCTGGGTTGCCAGGTTTGGTGTTTCCTCCCGGTCGGTAACCATGAAGTAACCCAAAAGCGATAACAGGGCAACCACTACCAGGGAAGCGGCCGTGCGCCAGTACAGGTAACGTTGCCTGGCGGCAGGTGCAGAACCGGTAGCAGACTGCTTTTCAGCATCTTTTTTATCAACAGGCATTTCCATGCCGGGCACTTCCATGCCGGGCATATCCATGCGGGGCACTTCCATGCTGCCGGCATTCAGTTTATTGTTTTCATTGAAATAGTGCATCAGCCTGGCAACCCTGGCAAACTCTTCCGGTAAATCTTTTTTCCTGATAAGAAAGTTACGAAGGGCTCGCTCTTCTTCCAGTGTGGTGTTTCCCTGCCAGTATTTATCAATCAGTTCTTCTGCTTTCTGATAATCCATAATTTTGAATTTTAACCAGTTCTTTTTTAAGGTGTTGCCGGGCCCTGAATAAATTCACCTTCACATTATTCAGGTCGGTTTCCATAATTTCGGCAATTTCATCGTACGAGTATCCTTCTACGTCACGAAGCTGGATAACGGCCTTCTGCTTTTCAGGAAGCCGGTTAATCAGCTCGTGAATGTGTTGCATCATTTCACTTTGTTCTGCCTGCCGTTCTGGCGTTTGGCTATCGCGATAAAGTGGCTGATGCTGATCGGTTAAATATTCAGTAGAATGGAAGTTTTTGTTCCTCATCCGGTTAAGCGAATAGTTACGTGTAATGGTCATGCACCAGGCTTCCATATTCCGGATCTGCGCCCATTTCCCACGCTTATCCCAAACCTTAATCAGTACATCCTGAACAATATCTCGCGCCTCTTCCTCATCACCAAGATACCGCAAGGCAAATCGGAAAAGCTTGTCTTTAATAGGGAGTACTCGTTTTTTATAAACATCCAGCATGGGTTAGTTTTGCTTTTCATCCACAAGACATCCGCACCGGGGAAAAGTTACAGGGGAGTTGAAAAAATGTACGATTAGTGCCAGATGCGTTAAATTAACTTGATCTGGTATCCTCTTTCGGCCAGTTCTCGCTCCACAATTTCGTACTTCAACTTCTTTTCCTGCAGTTGTTTTTCCGCAAAATCGGTTGCTTTAAGCAGCTCTTCGTCGTGCTGGTGTTCCAGGCTGGCTTTGCGCCGGGTTGCATACTGATCTGTAGCCTGCATGTATTCTACAGCCAGCATTCGCAGCTTGCTCATCAGTTCGGGGGTATCGGCTTCTCTTATTTCCAGCCTGAACAAATCTTCCGACATTTATTTACAAGTTTAGGTTTAGAAGATAATTTATTGGAGTAACAAATAATGTGAAAATACCCTGGTTTAATGGCGGTATCCTTTCCAGGTACCCCCGTAACGGTAATAACTCCCCCTTTGGGCTTCCTTACAGCACGGCTCACACACGAATTTCCACGACTTTCCTTTTTCCGTTTGAACCCGGTATAGTGTGGTGTGTTCGGTACGACAATTAGCACAGGTTTTGGTTTTCATTTTCAATTTAACGATCAATATTCTAGATTAAGACCTTAAAATAATTAAGTAAAGACCATACCAAACTAAACTATGATAACCATGAAACGGATTCATTTTGTGCTGTTTTTCCTGCTACTAACCGGGGTACCACTGGCATTGCAGGCACAGAAACCCGATAAGGCCCAGCGGAAAGGCCTGAAAAGCCTGGAAGAAAAGAAAAACAAATACGCATCGGTTGCCTCCCGTATCTGGGAACTGGCTGAAGTGGGTTACCAGGAAGAGCAAAGCTCGGCATTGTTGCAGGAAACACTGAAAGAGGATGGTTTTAAACTGGAAACCGGTGTAGCCGGTATGCCCACTGCCTTCACGGCTACCTACGGATCAGGAAAACCAGTCATTGCTATTCTTGGTGAATTTGATGCTTTGCCGGGTGTATCGCAGGCAGCTGTTCCAGAAAAAAAACCGGTGGAAGGTAAAAAAGCCGGACATGCCTGCGGGCACCATTTATTCGGAACAGCCTCGGCTGCCGCAGCTATCGCTACCAAAAACTGGTTACAGGAAACCGGTAACCAGGGCACCGTTCGCTTTTACGGTACTCCCGCCGAGGAAGGCGGGGCCGGGAAAGTGTACATGGTTCGGGCAGGATTATTCAATGATGCCGACGCTGTATTGCACTGGCATCCGGGAAGCAGCAACAGCGCCAGTGCAGCTTCCAGTTTATCGAATAAATCGGCCAAGTTCCGTTTTTACGGAAATGCTGCCCACGCAGCTTCTGCTCCCGAAAAAGGCAGATCTGCCCTCGATGGAGTGGAGGCCATGAACCACATGGTGAACCTGCTGCGTGAACACGTGCCCATGGAAACCCGCATTCATTACGTAATTACCCGGGGAGGGACCGCTCCTAATATTGTTCCCGAATTCGCAGAAGTATTCTACTATGTTCGCCACCCGGAGATGGCCCAGGTGAAATCTATCTTCGAGCGGGTGGTTAATGCTGCCGAAGGAGCAGCACAGGGAACCGGTACCGAAATGAAGTACGAGGTTATTCACGGGTTGTATAACTTGCTACCTAATGAAACTCTTTCCAGAATGATGTACGAAAATTTGCAACAGGTTGGAGGCATTACCTACAATGAAGAGGAAAAAGCCTTTGCTGAAAAGATTCGTCAAACTTACGACCCTGGAAATACCAGTTTGCAAACAGCCAGTGAAATTATGCCTTTTGAAGTACGGGAAAAAGGAACGGGTGGATCTACCGATGTGGGCGACGTAAGCTGGATGGCTCCTACCGCCGGGTTGAGAACGGCCACCTGGGTGCCCGGTACTTACGCCCACAGCTGGCAGGCCGTGGCAGCAGGGGGAACCAGTATTGGCCACAAGGGCATGATGACAGCTGCTAAAACCCTTTTTCTTACGGCAACCGACTTATTTAAGGAACCGGAAGTAACCGAAAAAGCCCGCCAGGAGTTGGAAAAACGGAGAGGCGATAATTTCAGCTACGAGGCCCTGCTGGGCGACCGTGAACCGCCCCTGGATTACCGTAAATAACCATAAATACGAAACACAACATGGAACATATTGAACTGAATACAGGCCATAAGGTACCGGCCGTGGGTCTGGGAACCTGGAAATCTGATCCCGGCGAAGTAGAACAGGCTGTATACGAGTCCATTAAAATGGGCTATCGTCATATCGACTGCGCAGCCATTTACAAGAACGAAAACGAGGTCGGTAATGCTTTGCAACGGGCTATCAGTGAAGAACTGGTTAAGCGTGAAGACTTATGGATTACTTCTAAACTATGGAATACAGACCATAAGAAAGAACACGTTCAACCAGCTCTTGTGAAAACACTGGAGGACCTGAAACTGGACTACCTTGACCTGTATCTGATGCACTGGCCGGTTGCCATGAAGCCCGATGGAAGTGGTTTACTTCCTCTGGATGAAGTACCTATTAAAGAAACCTGGCAGGGCATGGAAAGCCTCGTTGATGAAGGGCTTACCAAATGTATAGGGGTATCGAACTTCAATACCGCTAAGCTTAGGGAGTTACTGGAATATGCCCGTACCAAACCGGCCATGAACCAGATTGAGCTACACCCTTACCTGGCACAAATTCAACTGGTTGCTTTTTGTAACAAAGAAAGTATTCGGGTTACAGCTTATTCACCGCTAGGCTCTAAAGACCGGCCCGAAGGTATTCGTACAGCCGATGAGCCGGTTTTACTGGAAAACCAGGTAATTATCCAAATCGCTAACAAGCACAATTGTACCCCGGCACAGGTACTACTGAAATGGGGCATACAAAGAGGTACTTTTGTTATCCCCAAATCGGTAAACCCAAAACGGATTAAAGAAAACCTGGACGCAATTAATGTTAATCTGGATAAAGATGACATGGTTGCCATTACCAATCTGAATAACGGTTTCCGGTATATAAATGGCTCTTTCTGGGTGAAAGAAGGATCTCCCTACACCTTACTCGATTTGTGGGATTACGAAAAGCCGGTGGAAAGTTAGCATTCAGATTTACAGGTGTAACAGGTAATCGAGTAGAGGCTGCCTCATTAGTTTTACACTGGTGAGGCAGCTTTTTATCTGGCTATTCCACCACCTGCAAGCTAACCGGGTTTGGTTTTCGGGTAACACCTAAACGGATAATTTTTCCGGAGGATGAAAAGTGGGTTGCCCGCTTATTTACGATCCAGAAACCAGCCAGGCTGCTGAATGAAGCTTCTTCTTTTACCTTCTGAATGAATGATTGCAGCAGCAAAGAACTCTCAGCCTGGTCGTCTGTAAATACAGGTATAGAATCTGACGTAAAATATTTCCCGATAACCTGGTCGGTACCTGTTTTTGCCGGATAGCCAGGGGTGGCTATTTTCTGGAATAAGTTGTTCACTTTTTTTAATACTAAAGCGTGAGACAGCGTTGGTGCATTCAGGTTTTTTTTATCGGTAGTTTTTTTCAAGGCACTGGCCGTTTTTATTACCCTGGTTATCTTTTCTGGAGGTATTACTTCACTAACCAGATCTTTTTCATGATAACCAAATTGAAGCGATGCAGCAATAGTGTTAACGGCTTCATCAACGTTGATCCGAACCGGTTCAACAACCTGATGATCACCTGAAGGGCTGTTTTCGAACGGTAAAACTTCAATTAATCCTATGGTAACCCCGGTGAACAGCAGAAAAACTGAAGCAACCAGGGTTAACCTTAGCGTTGTTATTTTTGTCTCTGGCTGCAATATTTTCTTCAGTGCTTCTGCCGAATCTACCCGCTTGCTTACTGGTTTTACCAGGCATTGCTCAACCATTCGCTGGTACGGTACCGGTAATTGAAAAGAAGGAACGGGCTTGTTGGTAATATGGTGCAGGATACGTGGAATGTTTGCCCGTTCACCAACGTTTCTCCGGAACAGGGTTTTGAGTTCAGGGTGAAACAATTGCTCTATCATAATTCCAAAACTCCACAAGTCGGCACGATGGCTAACTTCACCGAACTTATGTTCATCCAGTAACTCCGGGGCCATGTACTCAATTTTTCCAACAGTAACACCCTGCGTTTGCTGGTTAACCTCCTTTGAAATTCCAAAATCTGCAATCTTGGGTACGCATTGCCCGGATTCTTCAGCAATAAATATGTTGTCCGGGCTAAGATCACGATGAATAATATTTGCCTCGCCGTGCAGGTAAATCAGCCCGTTCAGAATGTCGATAATTAGTTTACGAAACTCTTCTTCAGAAAAAGGCTTACGAACGTAATCGATTAGGTTACCGGCATTAGCCCATTCCAGTATACCAACCGGGTGAGCCCCACTTAATTCCGGGTGGTTATGGAAGTAAACCACCCGTACGTCGTAGTAACTAAGCAGATTCCTGTGGTTCAGTTGAATGCACTGCTGTATTTCCCGAAAAAGGTTATACGTTGTAGCATTATCGGTATAAACCTTTAGTGCCACATTTCTTTTCAGGTAGTTATCCCAGGCTTTGTAAACCAGGGCCTGCCCGCCCCTTATAACTTCGTTTACGTTGTGTGTATAGCGATTGGAAAATGTTTCAAAATGTTCCCCTTCCGTTGGCCACTCATCCGCGCGCAACATAGTGTTTTAATTAGTGTGTAAGTACTTTCCGGCTTGTATCACCGAAAAGTACAAATTAAACACCAATACAGCAAGCCTGGTATTTTTCATTCGTTGCGTAAACTTTCTGCCGGATTCACCGGTACAGCCCTAACTAACTGAATGCTGGTCGTCGTGCCCCAAACCAGTAATAAGGTTGAAAATCTGCTAATCAGGTAGATAAGCGGGCCTGTATCGATAGAACAACTAAAGTTATCCGGCCATTTTCTCCCAGATAAACAATGAACGAAATTACCGGTATAACCAATTCGGTAGCACCAAAATATTTTTCAGCGGCTTCGTCGGTTAGTACAACACTGGAACGATTGTTCAGGGCAGCACCAGGGTTATCCAGCAGCGTTTGAGTAGTTAATAATTTATGAAAGGTAGAGTCTACGAACAGAGCATTCGATTCCTCAAAGTCTTTATTTTCAGTGGTTTGTTCCAGGCCGACGCTAGCGTTCCGGGGAAAGGCTCAGGCCGCTAATAGTAACGAACGTAAATACGCCATTCCGCCGCAGGGCTTTCAGCGTGGTAGCCAGGTAATTTTTAAGCATTTTGGTAGTTAGTTAGTACAGGACTTAAAAATTACTGCCCTTTTCTAACTAAAGTAACTGCGGAATGATCCACACACTTGTTCAAATTTACTTTTTTTAGTAAATCCTGTTTTAACCTATTACCGGATACTATGGCTTCAGAAACGATACTTAAAACGGTTACTGATTTTATTGTTAATTACCCTCCATTTAATCAGCTACCTCAACAAGTACTTGAAGAGTTAGCCGAAGGGTCACGTATTCATTACTGCGAAGAAGGTGATGTAATTTTCAGAGAGGCAGCGCCCCCGAATCATGAAGTTTTCATGGTTCGTAAAGGAGGTATTAAGCTAACCCAGAACCGAACGGGTGAAGAGGTACTGGTTGACCAGTGCGACGAAGGAGATTTGTTTGGCGTGCGTGCTATCCTTGCTCACGATGCTTACCTGTCGACCGCTGTCTGCATGGAGGAAACGCTGCTTTACAGCTTTCCGGTCGAATCCTTTAAGCAGCTGATGGAAAGCCAGCCCAACGTAAGCCTGTTTTTTGCTTCTGATTTTGCTGCCGGCCTGTCGAACGCCATCCCCGGAAGGGAAACCGGAAATTCCAGGAAATTCCTGATTAAAAACGATGATAGTTCTTTGCTTGGCTTTAAGCCAGCAGAAAACATGAACGTGAAAGGCAGCGATAATATCGTATCTTGTTCGCCGGAGCACAACATCAGGGATGCGGCCCTGTTGATGAGTAATTTTGGGGTGGGGTCAGTACTGGTAACCAACAAGCATGGCTTTCCACTCGGCATTATCACCGATGCCGACATGCGCAAGAAAGTAATTACAGCCGCCGACGATATCCGCAATAAGCCGGTTACTGAAATCATGAGCAGCCCGGTACATACCATTCAGAAGGACCGCCCCCTAACGGAAGTAACCCTTAAAATGATGAACCAGCGGTTCAAGCACCTTTGTGTTACTGAAGACGGAACTAATCAGTCGCCGGCTACGGGAATGATTTCGCAGCGCGATGTCATGGTTGCCCAGGGCAGTAACCCGGTAGTGCTGGCCAGGCAAATTTTAAACAGTAAATCGGTATCGCAGATTGCAGCCATTCGCGACAAGGCTGAAGAGCTGGTAAACCGCTACTTGCAGGCCGACATTAGCGTGGCCTACACGGCTTCGTTCATCACTGAAATTAATGATGTGCTTATTCTAAAGGCCATTCGTATGGCCGAAGACCGACTGGCGGCAGAGGGGTATAAAAAGCCGGAACTGAAGTACTGCTGGTTATCGCTGGGCAGTGAAGGGCGCAAAGAACAGTTGCTGCGTACCGACCAGGATAATGCGCTGGTTTTCGAGGATGCCATGAACGATGATGAAGAAAAAGAAGCATATACCTACTACCGGCAGTTTGCCAATTACGTAAATGGGCTGTTAATTGAAAGCGGCTTTGAGAAATGTCCGGCCGATATGATGGCCATGAACCCCGAATGGTGCCAGCCCCTGGCCGTCTGGAAGCAATATTTTACCCAGTGGATTAATGCTCCCGACCCACAGGCGGTAATGAAAACCACTATTTTCTTCGATTTCCGGCCGGTGGCGGGAGATGCCCGACAAGCCGATTTTCTGAGAGAAAGTATTTTTCATGAAATTAGCCATAACGAAGTTTTCATTCACTTCCTGGCTAAAAACGCTTTACAGAACCCTCCGCCCCTAAGCTTTTTCAGAAGCTTTATCGTGGAAAAAGGCGGCGACCATAAGAATGAATTTGATATCAAAGCCCGGGCCATGATGCCGCTGGCCGACGTCGCCCGGTGCCTGGCTTATGATTTGCGAATACCTCTTTACGGCAGCACCCTGGAACGCTTCGAAGCCCTGGCCAAACAGGATCGAAACATTCGGAAAATAGCCCTCGAAGCTGCTGAAGGATATAAATTACTGATGCGTTTCCGGGCTGTAAACGGGCTGACGAATAAAAACTCCGGCCGGTTCATTGATCCGGATGTGCTCAGTAAAGGAGAGAAAAGAGACTTACGAGATGTATTCAAAACCATCCGCGAGCTACAGGAAATTATGGAGGTCAGGTTTCAGCTGGCTTTCCTCAAAAGCTGATTACCATGAACTTCACCTTTCCCTTATTCCAGTCGCCCAGGAAAATTGCGCAGCAGAAACGAAATAATAATGAGCTTCCTGCTTTCATGTCGCACTATTACGATGCGGTAACCCGGTTCAACCCTAACACTCCTATTAGTGAAGTTCGTTTTGTGGTTTTCGATACCGAAACCACGGGGCTGAACCCGAAGGTTGACGAAATTATCAGCATCGGGGCTGTAGCCGTTCAGCACATGGCTATTAATGTATCCGATTCCCTTGAAATCATGGTTAATTCCTGCTCCCAGCAACAGAGCAGCCACGAATCGGTAGAAGTTCACCAAATATTAAATACGGAACTGGTACTGGCGCAAAACGACCTGAGTGCGGTAGAATCGTTTATCAGCTTTTGTAAAGGCGACGTGCTGGTTGCCCATTTTGTAGAGTTCGATTCTAAAATGGTTAGTAAGTTAATTAAAAGGCACTTCCAGTTTCCGTTAATCAGCCCATTGCTGGATACCATTCAACTGGCCCGCCGGCTGGATGATCCGTTTGGTAATTTACCTCACAAACAAGGTGCTTATTCGCTCGACACCCTTTGTGAAAAGTATGATTTATCTATTTCCAGTCGGCACACTGCTTCCGGCGATGCCCTGGCTACTGCTGAATTGCTGCTGATTTTGCTCAGGCAGGCAGAGAAAAAAGGAATTTGTAAACTGGGCGACTTACTAAAGTAATCATGCGGTATGGTTTTTGGCATCAATTAAGCCGGTGCGTAGCTGGTTAAATAATAGTTTCTAGCTGCTCTTGCCCGGTTTAAATTGATGTAAACAATCGCATTATGAAAAAAATATACGTAATTATTGCTTTACTTTTGGTTGCTCCGTTTGACTCACGAGCAACAAATCTTTCCCGGTTTACCAGCCAGGCTAATCAGTTTTTTAACAAGTGGGTAGTTAAAGGGGATATAGATTATGCTTCGCTTAAAAATAAATTTGTTGAAATAGAATCGCTGTATCGGGATATAAATACCATGAACCTTAACGGGGCTCCGCCTGAGAAGAAAAAAAGCTTTTACATTAATGCTTATAACCTGGCTGTAATTTACCAGGTAACGAAATACTATCCGTTAAAATCACCCCTCGATCAAAGTGGTTTTTTCAATAAGGTTAAGCATACTATTGCCGGAAAATCAATGACATTGAACTATCTTGAAATCCTGGTACTTATGAAAAAATTCAAAGACCCGAGAATACACTTTGCCATTGCCTGTGCATCCAGGAGTTGCCCTGCACTGGCCAGTTATGCATTTAAAAGCAACGGCCTTGATACCAAATTAGATATGAGGGCAGAATTGGTAATCAACAACCCCGAATACGTTGCCGTAAATAAGTCAGATCAATCAGTGCGCGTGACCAAAATTTTTAAATGGTACGAAAATGATTTCCTAACGAATACTACCTCAGTGATCAGATACCTGAATAAGTACAGGAAAAAGAAGATTCCTGAAAATTATGCGTTAACCTACATGGAATATAATTGGAAACTGAACGAACAACAGATTAGCCGATAAATCCCGACGGTTTATTCGTTTGCCGGAATATTACAGGTAAAGTTGGGGTTCCCGGTTAAGAGCAGATGAGTTTATTAATTAATATGGC
>CAZIWJ010000119.1:0-10869 GCA_964542855.1 uncultured Roseivirgaceae bacterium | reverse complement strand
ACATTTCTTCTTTGTACCAGCCCAGCTGGCGGGTTTTCTTAATTACTTCCCGGTGCAAAGGGTTTTTATAGGCGTAATCCATCATGGCCTGCGAGTGTGTCCATAACGAAAAAGTTGCCTGCTGAATAACCGGCAACTCCCCAACCCCTACCGAAAACAAGAGGCCGTTATGATTGCCCAAAGCCTGGCTTACCGGCGCCACCCTTTTCCAGAATCCGTACAGGTGGCGGGGGTAAATAGTAGCCCGGGTAATAACGGCAATTGGCCCCTCGTACTGTTGTGCAGCTTCCATTTCAGGAAAAGGGTTTTGCCCCGACCATAGCCCTTCGGCTTTAATGCTGTTCATAAAAATTGTCCACCGGGAATCGGTATGGTTAAAATACCGACGGCTAAAAGTACTGTGGCTTAAAAATTCGCGAGCCTGCCCTTCTGTTTCCCATACCCCCAAAAAAGCGTATACGGCATAGTTGGGCGACCAGCGGAAACCTCCTTTCGCACCGGTTCCCAGTAACTTGTAAAATTGTAATCCGCTAATGTGCTGCAAATGAGCATGGGCAAGCTGCATTTGGCTAAATGCCCACAGTTTGTGCCAGCCATCTTTAATGTGAAAAAAAGTAAGCGTGGTGATGGGTGAGGTCATAAAAAGGAACTTAACAGGTGCATAGAGGTTACCGGCAAATTCAGAGATTCATTTGCCATCGTACGACTTCCGGGTTACAATACTTCTACCCAGTGTAATTTCATCGGTATATTCCAGTTCGCTGCCAATGGGTACTCCGCGGGCAATGGTAGTAACGTTAACCGGGTATTCTTTCAGTTTTTTAGTTAGGTAAAACGAAGTGGTGTCGCCTTCCATGGTGGCGCTCAGGGCAAAGATTACTTCCTGAACTTCCTCTTTGTTTTCTTCGATCCGTTTCATGAGCGTATCGATATTCAGCGCATCGGGACCAATTCCCTCAACCGGGGAAATAATGCCGCCCAGCACATGATATAAACCACGATACTGGGCAGTATTTTCAATAGCCATAAGATCGGTGGTGGTTTCTACCACGCAAATGGTGCTTCGGTCGCGGTTATGCGAAGAGCAAACCGCACATTTCGGGGCGTCGGAAATGTTATGGCAAACCGTACAATACTGGGTTTTGGTTCGCAATTCTTCCAGGGCACGGGCAAGGGCATGGGTGGTTTCTTCCTCTTCTTTTAGCAGGTGTAGTGCCAGGCGAAGAGCAGTTTTTTTACCAATTCCGGGTAGCCTGGAAATTTCCATTACGGCATTTTCAATCAGTTTAGAAGGGTATTCCATGCATTAGGAAATTACAGCACCTATACCTTCTTCCCGGATTGCGTCGCGCAGCGGCTTCAGATCATGGTAGGTGCCCTCCTTTACGGAACACTTCCCCTTGTAATGGATAATCCAGGTACACTGTTCAGCTTGTTCCGGGGTGTGTTTACACACCTCGATCAGGGTATTAATTACATGATCGAATGTATTATGATCGTCGTTTAAAACCACAAGTTGTTTAAACTCCTCATTGCCGGTTTCCTCTAATACTTCCTCAAGTTGTTCTTCCTGATAAGCAAAGTCCATACTTTTACAACTGGTTTTTAGCAAAATTAACAAAATTCCCGCAAATTGAACATTTACCTAAACAACATATGAGTCCGATATTAGTTTCATCCGTTGTTTTGGGGTATTTCATTGTTCTAATGATTATTGCCCGGGTTACGGGCAAGGGTGCTACCTCACAAACATATTTTACCGGTAATCGTCAGTCGCCCTGGTACCTGGTTGCCTTCGGTATGATTGGCGCCACGCTTTCCGGGGTTACTTTCATTTCTGTGCCCGGGGAAGTGGGGAACACCCAGTTCGGGTATTTCCAGGTAGTGCTGGGCTATATCGTTGGTTACCTGGTAATAGGAACCGTGCTGTTACCGCTGTACTACCGGATGAACCTGGTAAGTATTTACGAATACCTTTCGCAACGGTTGGGCTTTTCTTCCTATAAAACCGGTGCCATTTATTTCCTCATTTCTCGTGTGATTGGGGCCTCTTTTCGTTTGTTCCTGGTGTCGAGCGTACTGCAACTGGCTTTTTTCGATGCGTTTAATATTCCTTTTGAAGTAACGGTGTTCATCGCCATAGCGCTTATTTGGCTGTATACTTTTCAGGGAGGAATTAAAACCATTGTGTGGACCGACACCCTGCAAACTGCTTTTATGCTCATTTCAGTGGGGATTTGTATTTACCAGATTAGCCGGGAACTGGATTTCGGCGACAACGGGATAGTAAGTACAATTTCGGCTTCCGGTTACGCTGATATTTTCGTGTGGGACTGGCAAAGCGGACAGAATTTCTTTAAGCAGTTTTTTTCGGGGGCGTTTATTACTATCGTAATGACCGGGCTGGACCAGGATATGATGCAGAAAAACCTTACCTGCCGTTCCATTGGCGATGCCAAGAAGAACATGTTCTCGTTTACCATTACGCTGGTGCTGGCGAACTTATTTTTTCTCAGCCTCGGGGTAATGCTGTACCTGTACGCCAATGCCCAGCAAATTCCGCTACCCGAACGAAGTGATGAATTGTTTCCTATGATTGCCCTGAATTACTTAAGCCCGGTAGCCGGTATATTTTTCCTGCTGGGTATTACGGCGGCCGCTTATTCCAGTGCCGACTCGGCCCTTACTTCGCTAACTACCTCATTCTGCGTAGACATTTTACAGCGGAAGAAAGACCAGGAAATTCCGGCTTCCCTACGCATGAAGGTACAGCTAGGGTTCTCGGTGTTACTATACGTAGTGATTTTGTTGTTTAACCTGATCAACGACCAGAGCATTATTACCAGTTTGTTCACGGTGGCCGGGTATACCTACGGTCCGCTCCTCGGGTTATTTACCTTTGGCATATTTACCCGGAAAGCGCTGAAAGACAAGTACGTACCCATTGTGTGCATTCTGTCGCCTGTAATTTGCTACATTATTAATGATAATTCCGAAGCCTGGTTCAACGGCTACCGGTTTGGCTTTGAAATGCTTATTTTAAACGGGGCGCTCACCTTCCTCGGTCTGCAGCTGTTAAGTGAAAAAAAGAAAGAAGAGCTGGTTACGAACGAAAACACACTCCCGTAATGACTTATTAATTAATTTCCGGGGTTTTCCGGAACCTGTACGAGCAGAAGAAGTATGATCCCGGCCGGTAAAGAAAACCCTGCTTATTTCGGCCGTCCTGAAAATCCGGGTCTGTTTTTGTATATTTACAACATTGTACTCACTATAATAGTACTATACAGTAGATTGGTAGCGTAATTCAAGAGGCATGTTTGGAAAGAAAGGAATGGTAATCGTGGTCCTGCTCCTGCTTTTAGTAGCAGCCACCGATACTTTTGCACAAGGCAAAACCCAGGTTATTCAGCTTTCCGGGCTGGTGCTGGGCGAAGACAGTACCAGTGCACTGATGGGAGCCAACGTTTTTGTGCCCAATGCAGGAAGAGGAACCAGCACGAATATTTATGGCTACTTTTCTATTCCGGTGCTGCCCGGCGATAGCGTTATTTTCAGTTATGTGGGTTACAGGCGGCAGATATACGAAGTGCCCGAAAGGCCGGACGGAACCAGCCTAACGGTTATCGTAGACCTGCAAACCGATTCTACCTACATGCGGCCCATTGAAATTTTCCCTTATCCTACCGAAGAAGTATTCAAAGAAGCCATCCTGGCACTGGAACTGCCCGATCAGCGCTCTTACGACAACATGCAGGATAACCTGAACGCGGAAATACTGGCCCGGATTTTTGAAGCTACCCCGATGAACGGCAGTGAAAACGCCAAATACTACTACCAGCAGGAATTCAACTACATGCGCCAGCGAAACGGCCCGCGAACTAACCCGCTGCTGAACCCGCTCAACTGGGCCAAATTTATAAAATCGATTAAACGCGGCGATTTTAACAGTAGAAAGTAAAAACCTACCGGGCTAACTCTTTTGTTTCTTCACCATGCAAATTGTCAGTTCAGCTACTGATTTTTCCGTTTCATTACATTCTTTCCACAAAAAGGAGCCAAACTGGTTTACCTTTCGTTGCTCTCAGTAGTATATATGTAGAAGAAACCAAAACCATGAATACTATTATTTTCAGACTAACTGCCCTTATCCTGGGCTTTCTGCTTTTGGCCCGGGATATGCAGGCCCAGGATAAATATACCCTGAGCGGTTACGTAAAAGATGCCGAAAACGGAGAAGAGCTCATCGGGGTAACGGTAATGATCGGTGGTACCGGTAAAGGGGTGGTTACCAACCCTTATGGGTTTTATTCCATTACCCTGCCCGAAGGCGATTACACCGTAGTGTTTTCCTACGTGGGCTACGAAACCCTGTCGAAATCGGTAACGCTGAACCAGCCCCGGGAACTGAACGTCGACCTGGGTGCCTCCAGTACCCTCATTGAAGAGGTGGTTGTACTTGGCGACAAGGAAGAAGATTTTAACGTAAAAGACGTTTCCATGAGCCGCAACGAAGTGGATATTAAACTCATGAAACGAGCACCCGCCTTCCTGGGAGAACCCGATATTCTAAAAACCATTCAGATGCTTCCGGGGGTAATTTCCGCCGGTGAAGGAACTTCCGGCTACTTCGTGCGCGGGGGCGGGGCCGACCAGAACCTGATCCTTATCGATGAGGCCCCTATCTATGATCCTTCGCACTTCTTTGGTTTATTTTCCGTATTCAATGCCGACGTAATTAAAGACTCAGAGCTTTACAAAGGTGGAATCCCGGCCCGGTTTGGTGGAAGGTTGTCTTCCGTACTGGATGTACGCACCATTGATGGCAATAACAAGGAATTCTCCGGAACGGGAACCATTGGCCTGCTAGCCAGTAAAGTTATGCTGGAAGGGCCTTTGAAAAAAGATGAGGCTTCTTTCCTGTTGTCGGGCCGCCGCTCGTACGCCGACCTGTTCCTGCCGCTGGCTCCCGACGAGGACGTGAGAAATAACCAGGTGTATTTTTACGACCTGAACGCCAAGGTAAACTGGAAGCCAAATAACAAAAACCGGTTCTTTGTATCGGCTTATTCCGGCCGCGACGTGCTGGGTTTCGACGGCCTTTTTGGCTTTAATTGGGGAAATACTACGGCAACTGCCCGGTGGAACCACCTGTTCAGCGACAAGCTGTTTTCGAATACTACCCTGGTAGTGAGTAACTTCGATTACGCCCTGCAAAGCGACCAGCCTGCTTCTGAATTTAACTGGGAGGCCGGGTTACAGGAATATTCCCTGAAAGAGGATTTAACCTGGTTCATCAACCCCAGGAATACCCTGAGCTTCGGTTTGAACTCCACCTACCGCCGCTTTCAGCCGGCCATTATTACGCCGGGCAGTGATGAATCGATTTTCACCGAACGGGAATTTCAGAATACCTACGCACTGGACAATGCGTTTTACATTGGCAACGAGCAGGAAATAAACAGCCGGATCAGCTTGCAGTACGGGCTTCGCTTTTCGTACTTCATTAACCTGGGCGATGGCACTGTTTACGACTATGCCAAAAACGAGCGGGGGCTGCCCGACAACGTAAACATTGTTCGCCAGGATTCCACCACTTATGGCTCGCTGGAGCCGATAAAAAGCTTTTTTAACGTTGAGCCCCGGCTGGGGGTGCGGTACCAAATTACCAGCAACAGTTCAGTAAAAGCTTCTTACAACCGGATGGTGCAGTACGTTCACCTGCTTTCTAATTCTACCATCCCGGTACCATTTAACACCTGGACTCCCAGTTCACCTTACCTCGACCCGCAGCGGGCCGACCAGGTTGCGCTTGGGTACTTCCGGAACTTTCGTAACAACCAGTACGAATTTTCAGCCGAAGTGTATTACAAGGAAATGCAGGATTTAACCGATTTTGCCGATAATGCCAACCTCCTGCTGAACGAAAATGTAGCAGTTGAATACCGGCAGGGTACAGGTACTTCGTACGGGCTGGAACTGTTTCTGCAAAAGACAAAAGGGCAGCTAACCGGTTTTATGAGTTACACGCTTTCCAAAACCGAGCTTTCCGTTCCGGGGGTAAACCAAAACCGGCCCTACCTGGCCAATTACGATCGCCGGCACGTATTCAACACCAGCATGAGCTACACGCTGAACAAGTACTGGTCGTTAGGAGCCAATTTCACTTATACCACGGGCCGACCGTTTACCCTACCCGTTGGGCGGTATGAATTCGACGGGTATAACGTAGACGTTTATTCCGGGAGAAACACCTATAAGTTGCCCGATTTTCACCGGCTCGACCTGTCGGCAAACCTGGAACCGAAGAAAAATGAAGGACGAAAATGGAAAAGCAGGTGGAGCTTTTCGGTGTATAATGCCTACAGCAGAAAAAATCCGTTTACCATTATTACCCAGGCCGTACAAAATGAAGATGGGGAAGTGGCAAACCCGGACAATAAAGAGGCAGTTCTTATTTATCTCTTCCCGGTTCTTCCTTCAATATCTTATAAAATTACTTTTTAACGCATGAAACGAATTACAATAATTCCCCTGATGCTTGGTTTCTTCACTTTCACTGCCTGTGAGGAAGTGGTTGAACTGGACGAAGCGCAAACACCGGTTAAAATAGTGGTGGAAGGTATTATTAACAACGTAGACAGTGTGCAGGAAATTAACCTGAGTGAAACTACCGATTTCTACGACAAGGGGGTACCCCCGCGAGTGCGGAATGCCGACGTGGTGGTTTCTGACGATGCGGGTAATTCTTACACTTTTGTGGAAGATGAAGTGCTTTCCGGACGATATTCAGCCCGTTTCAGTGGCGTGGCAGGCAGAACCTACAGCCTGGAAATAACCCTGGATAATGGCGAGGTATTCACGGCCACGGACCAGATGCCGCCGGTTCAGGATATTGATACGCTGGTATATGAAGTTGACGAGGATGAATTCGAAGACCCGGACGAAGAGGGGTATTACTACACCGTGAAAATATTCGGTCCGGAGCCGCAGGATCGTAAAGATTACTACCTGTTTAAGTTTTACCGGAATAAAGAAATAGAACGGTTCGATTCAGAAACCGGGCTGTTCTTTGCTGACGACGAACTGCTGGGGCCTTATATATTCGGGTTGGAAGCCCCGGTGTTTTACGCAGAAGGGGATACGGCTACTTTTGAAATGTACGCCATGAGCCGCAATGCTTACCTGTACTACAACGATTTAAGTAATGTGCTGAATGGTGACGGAGGGTTATTCGGCCCTTCACCCACCAACCCGCGATCGAATATTAACAACGCAAACAACCGGGGGCTTGGCTTCTTTCAGACTTCGGCACTGGAGCGGGAACAAGTGATTGTGGGAAAATAAATATTCCCCGACTTTCTGTACTTTTACGTTATGAACCTGCTGGAATGGCTGAAACGAAGCATGATGCAGTATTACGAAGGCTGCTACTTTTACTGCATCGATAAATTAAAATACGACCATAAGCGGGCCTTTAATACTGCCATTAACCGGATCCCGGTTTTTGTGCTGTTCATTAGCTACGGGCTGTTCCTGCTATTGCTCAGCGTTTTATTTGACTTTTTCGACCTGGTGCACCCCCGGGGAGTGAGCCGGAGCACTTCCCCCTTTAAACGGATCCCGGTATTCCCGATTGCTATCGGGCTGTTACTGTTATACCTCTGGATTGCCAACGCAGTTACCAAAGAATTTCTCCCTGAAATTGATCCGGAAACTTACAACGAAGAAGAACGCACGGAACGGGTAAATTTCTGGTACGGCCGTTCCATGCTGTTGCTGGTTATTTTCTTTTCTCTTGTAGGGCTATCCCTGTTTGTGCAGTGGCTGAAGGGGTAAGCCGGTTCGCTTTACAAGCTAGCTAATTTGCACAGTAGTGGCGCCAAACCCGAACTTGTCTTTCTTGGAATCTTTGAAGTAGCGGATGTTGAGCATGGTCGACAGGTGCTTGTGGATAGCGTTGCGTAACACGCCGGCACCGCGCCCGTGAATAAACGTAATTTCATCCATTCCGCTGGCAATTGCCTGGTCCAGGTTTTCTTCAAACACCTTGAGTTGCAGGGCAATCATTTCTCCGCTGTTCATCTTCTCGTAGTCGGGGGTTAGGGCCTCGATGTGGAGGTCGATTTCCGAGGGCGGACGCAGCTTGT
Source organism: uncultured Roseivirgaceae bacterium (assembly GCA_964542855.1). Taxonomy (GTDB): domain Bacteria; phylum Bacteroidota; class Bacteroidia; order Cytophagales; family Cyclobacteriaceae; genus CAZIWJ01. The sequence continues at coordinate 2,719 of CAZIWJ010000119.1, read as the reverse complement.
AAAACACTGATGGGCGTTTACCGGCCTGTACTTCTTCCGGAGGTTCGTTGCTGTACATCTTTTCGGCAAGGGCCTGGGGGTCGAGGCTTGATGTACCCTTTGCGGTTTCTTCCTGTTGCAAACCAGTATCGGCTGCCTGGCGGGCTTTTTCTTTAGCCGGTGGCTCCTCTATTCGCTCGGCTTCGTTGGTATCGATCTGGAACAGGTGACTGGTTTTGTTCAGCACCGGGGCCTGCTGCTGGTTTTTAAAAAAGGTGTTGGCTTTAAACTGCAGGCGACGAACCATTGGCGGGCGGTGCGTGAAATACCCGTTGCGGTGAAAGAGCAATTGCACCAGGAATAGCGGCCACTCGCCGAAGGTAGTGGTGGTGTACTCGCCCACCTTTTGCGAACTGCGGGCATTGAGTACCCCCTGGGCCACACCCTTGAAATTCAGGTTTTTTTCTTCGCCCACGGAAAAGGGAACGGTCAGGTCTGTGTTATTTACGATGTGGAGCGATAACTTCTGGTCGTTAATGGCCACAAAGGCAAAGAACACCCCGGAAGCTGCCACCGGTTCTGTTTTTACATCTTCCGCTCTTTTGCGGGGGACGAACGGTTCATCGTTTTTCTTCTGTTTAGCCTGGCGCGAAGGTACTTCCTGCCGCTTGAAGTATTTGGCTTCTTCACTGGCCACGACGACCAGTTCATTTTTCAGTACCGGGATTTGGAACCCATCTTCAATTTCTACTTCAACCAATCCGCCGTCGAGGAAGCGGGTTACAACACCTTCCTCCTGACCTCTCAGCAATCTTACCTTATCTCCAATGTTCATGTTAACGGCTTTTTCGCAAAACTACAGCAATATTTTAACAAACGGCATATTTACCCTGCCGTTGCGGGTTTGAATGTTAAAACAGCCGGTAGTCCATTAGCTGTTCCACGAAGCTGAAAATTACCCGGGGTTCTACCAGGAAACTGAACCCGATTCCGAACAGGGCACCGTAGAGGTGGGCGTCGTGGTTAATACCATCGGTCTGCTGCTTTCCGCGCTGGTAGCTGTAAATCAGGTACAGGGCGCCCAGGATAAAGCCGGGCAGGCAAAGGATACCAAACAGGCAGATTTTATTCGTCGGGTCGAACATAATGGAACTGAATACAATAGCGGCAACCCCGCCGGAAGCACCCAGCGAGTTGTAGCCCGGGTTGTCGCGGTTTTTCAGGTAAGTTGGTACATCAGAAATAACCACGCCAATTAAGAACAGGGCCAGGTACCAGATAAACCCGGTCCCGGTAAAGTAATCATAAATGAATTCTATGTTCCGCCCGAAAAAGAACAGCGTGAACATATTAAAAAACAGGTGGGTATAGTCTTTATGGATAAAGGCAGAAGTAAGGAAACGGTAGTACTGCCGGTTGGTATGTACCTGGTAGGGGTTCATCATCCAGTTATGGTATACCTCCGGCTTGCTCCAGGCATAAAGGCTGGCTACGACGATAATTGCAATTAAAACCAGTGTTACAGTCATTATTTATCTCGGTTCAGTAACCATTGCGTAAAAGTTATTAACAGTTCTTTACGTTCATCGGCAACGTCTAGTTTTTCTAAAGCCTCGAAACCGTTGGTGAAATACTGGTTCATTTTTTCTTCGGTAAGCCCTTTCACCCCCAGTTCGTTATACAAATGGGTAACCGCTTCTACCTTTTCTTTTGGGTTGAAGTCTGTGGCGGTTAACCAGTGCGTTAACGATTGAGCCATTGAGCCGGAAGCCAGTTGCAGGGCTTTAATGAGCAGATAGGTTTTTTTATTGGCGATGATGTCGCCCCCCACCTGTTTACCAAATTTATCCTGATCGGCGTATACATCGAGCAGGTCGTCCTGCAATTGAAACCCGATGCCAATGTTAACCCCGAACCGGTGCAGCTTGTCGGCATTTTCCGGGGAAGCCCCTCCGATGATGGCGCCCAGTTCCAGGGCAAAGCCCAGGAGCACAGCCGTTTTCTGTTCAATCATACCCAGGTAACTGTGCTCGGTAACCTGTTGCTGCGTTTCGAAGTTCATGTCGTGCTGCTGGCCTTCGCAAACCCCGGTAGCACACCGGTTAAAGGCATCCAGCACCCGGCGAAGGGCGGGGTCGGGTAAGTCCTGCACCAGGATTTCGTACGACTTAATCAGCATCACATCGCCCGACAGCAGGGCGATGGTTGGGTTCCACTGCTCGTGCACGGTAGGTTTTCCCCTGCGCAAAGGGGCATTGTCCATGATGTCGTCGTGCAGTAGGGTAAAATTATGAAAAACCTCTACGGCAACCGCAGGCTTTAAGGCAGGAGTGATATCGTTTTTATACAGGTTATAGGCCAGCAGGGTGAGCAGGGGGCGCATCCGCTTGCCACCCAGTTGCATGATATAACGCAGGGGTTCGTAAAGCACCGGCGGATTATTGCCAAAGGACAGGCTTGTAATAGTATCCTCTACGCGCTGGATCAGCTGTTTAATTTCTTCGTTCATTCCGGGTAAATAGCAGGTACAGGTAATGTACGGCAAATTTATAAATAAACGGATGATAAGCAGAAACTACGGCAATGAAATACAGAACAGGGGGTTAGTTTACCTGTATTCTCCCCCCGCCCAAACACTTTCTACTTTCTCCCACTGACAGTGTCCTTTCAGGGAATTACAGTGTCTGAACTGTGTCAAAATTAATTCTATCCCCAAAAAACAGGGTTAAATCATTAAGCA
>CAZIWJ010000118.1:0-11018 GCA_964542855.1 uncultured Roseivirgaceae bacterium | reverse complement strand
AGCGGTTAAGCAAAAAGAGCAGGAAATTGAAGTAACCCATTACGATAAGTCACTCCTGGATAAAACGTATACCGTATATTTCGGGGCAGGATTAAGCAAAGTTACCGATAAGGAAAAAGATAAGCTGGCACCGGTACTGGAAACCCTGAAGCAGCACGAAGTACTGGGTGTGGAAATTGCCGGTTATGCTTCTCCCGAAGGCGATGAGGAGCGAAACCGCGAGCTTTCCAAGGAACGGGCCATCAAGGTATTACAATTCCTGAATACCCGGGGCATCGTACGCCGGCGAATACTGGCCAAAGGTTACGGGGCAATTGCCAGTAATGCCCGTTTAGACGAAGGCCGTAAAGTAGAAATCAGGCTCATTGATATCCTGAAAGAAAGCGGCGAAGCTCCCGTTCGTTAAAAACCTGCTACTTGTTATTTACCCGGGGCCGTTTCAGCATTATGCGAGGCGGCCTTTTTTATTTTCAGCTCCTGATAGGGCATGGAAACAATCTTGCAGCCTGTAGTGTATTATTTATTGTACTGAAAATGAAAAAGAAGATTTGCTATACCCTGAAGCGATAGAAGATAAAATCGGTTTCGATAAAATAAGGAGCATACTGGAATCGGCGTGTAGTAGTGACCTGGGAGTACGCTACCTGGATAAAATGAAATTTACCGACCGGTTCGACCAGGTAAAAAAAAGACTGGAACAGGCTAACGAATTCCGGTTCATCCTTACTACCCAGGCACCCTTTCCCTCAACCCATTACATTGATGCCACGCCCCACCTGGATAAAGCCCGGGTAGAAGGGGCCTTTCTCGAAGAAGAGGAATTCTTCGACGTAAAACGCTCGCTGGAAACGCTCTTCCAGTGCGTTGACTTCTTTGCCAATACGGAAGAGGATGAATACCCGGCGCTGAAATCGCTGCTCGATTTTATTAACCTCGATCGCGGCATTGTGAAAAGCATATCCCGGATAATTGACGATGAAGGGCGGATGCGCGATGATGCCAGCAAGGAGTTGCAGCAAATTAGGCGGCTAATGCTGAGCGAGCAAACCCGACTGAGGAAAGTGCTGGATGGTATTCTCCGAAATGCCCGCAGCCAGGGCTACATTCCGGAAGATTCATCACTGACCGTGCGAGACGGCCGCATGGTAATACCGGTGCTTGCCGAGTACAAGCGCAAGGTACAGGGTTTTGTGCACGACGAATCTTCTACCGGGCAAACGGTATACATTGAACCTACTGAGGTACTGGAAATTAATAACGAAATCAGGGACCTGGGATACCGGGAGAGCCGGGAAGTGGTTCGCATACTTATTCAACTTACCGCCACCCTTCGTCCGCACATTAAAGCCTTGCGCGGTGCCTATAATTTCCTGGGCATGATCGATTTCATCCGGGCCAAGGCCAAACTGGCCATTCAGCTAAATGCGGTTTTTCCCCGGCTGGAGAAAAAGCGGCTAATCTACTGGAAAGAAGCCGTACACCCCCTGTTGTACCTGAGCAACCAGAAGCAGCGGAAGAAAACCATACCCCTTAGCCTTCACCTGGACGATGAACAACGCATATTACTTATTTCCGGGCCCAATGCCGGGGGAAAATCTGTATCGCTAAAAACGGTCGTGCTGATCCAGTACATGTTGCAGTGCGGGCTGCTGGTGCCCATGCAGGAAGATTCGGCAGCAGGTATTTTCCAATCGCTGTTTATTGATATCGGTGACGAGCAGTCGCTCGAGAATGACCTGAGTACGTACAGCTCGCACCTGACTAACATGGAGTTCTTCCTGAAATTCGCCGACAAAAAAACCTTATTGCTCATCGACGAATTCGGAACCGGTACGGAGCCGGAATTCGGTGGCCCAATTGCCGAGGCAATCCTGGAAGAACTAAACAAGAAACAGGTGTACGGGGTCATTACCACCCACTATGCCAACCTAAAAGAATACGCCGAAAGTGCCGGGGCCATTATTAACGGGGCCATGCGCTTCGATTCGGAACAACTGGCTCCCACTTACGAGCTGGAAATTGGTAAACCCGGCAGCTCCTACGCGCTGGAAATAGCCCGTAAAATTGGTTTACCTAAGCACGTACTGGAAAAAGCAAAAAACAAGGTAGGTATTGACCAGGTAAACTACGATCAGTTACTCAGCTCGCTGGAGGCGGAGAAAGAAAAGTATAACAAGTTGCTGAAAGGCGTGGAAGAGAAGGATAAACGCCTATCGAATACGACCAAAGTATACGAGGACCTGAAAGATTACCTGGACCACCAGAAGAAGGAAATCGTTAACCAGGCGAAGCAGGAAGCCCAGTCCCTTTTAAGCGAAGCCAATCAGAAAATTGAGGCAACCATTCGTACAATCCAGGAAGAAAAGGCCGATAAGGAGAAAACCCGGAAAGCGCGACAGGAGCTGGAAGAATTTAAAGAAAAGGTTGAGCCCGTTAAGCGACGGCCAATTATGAAGCCGGCCGGCCCTAAAGTTATTCCCGGGGAAATTAAAGCGGGCGACCACGTACGTATTACTGATTCCGGGGCTACCGGTGAGGTAATTGCCATAAAAGGCAAGACCGCTGATCTGCTTATCGGCGACTTGCGATCGAACGTAAAGCTTAACCGGCTGGAACGATTAAGTAAGGGAGCAGCCAGGCAGGAGAAGAAGAAAACCTCATCTAATGGTAAAACCATGGATATTGTTAACAAACGGGCCAACTTCAACACTGAACTTGACTTACGGGGCAAGCGGGCGGAAGAAGTAATTCCGCTGGTGAATAACTTTATCGATGATGCCCTGATGTTCAGCATATCCGACATGCGTATTTTACACGGGAAAGGAAACGGGGTGCTCCGCGGAATAGTGCGCGATCAGCTGAAGAAGCACCCGAATGTAAAAAAAGCAAAGGATGAACACATAGACCGGGGAGGTGCCGGGGTAACCGTTGTTGAGATGAAGTAATATTGTTTTTTAGATCCCGTGTACGTGCATAAAATAAACATAAAAAAGGCACGCGTTTAAAAACGCGTGCCAACTGATTATTCACTTCGGTTCACGCGATAATTTTACACGCAGAAAAAACCTTAAACGAATGCTTTATTTTACTGCCGGTCGAAAACCAGGGCATAGTTACCATCAATGCCCAGGAAGCGGCCCGCACTGGTATTGACAGTAAAATTAAGCGTAAGCTGGTCTTCCTGCGTACGCTGGAGGTCGAAGTCGTTTCCCGCGAAGCTCAGGTTGGCCGTCTGGTTTACATCAAAACTTCCACTGCTAATGGTAAACGTACCACTCTGGGCAATTACATCGGCGTTGGGCGCTGAGGAAAAGCTAAAGTTAATTCCATTTTCAGTTGCCGTTAACTGTACGGTTAACCCATCGAAAGAACTGATTTGATCAGGACCGGTAGAAGCGCCGGCATTGTAAGCCCAGGTTCCATCCAGTTCTTCGCCCGGAATGGTATCTGTACCGTCTCCGCTGTCGTCGTTACAGGATACTATTAACAGGGCTGAGCACAAGAGCAGTAATCCGGATATTTTAATTTTTTTAAGCATCAGATTTATTTTTATTAGTAATTTTTATCAGTGATCTGTTAAGAGAATGACTAAAGTAAAAGATTATTGTAAGTGTTTTCCAAGAAAAGCGATAAATACTCTGCTTTGAAGTGCGTTTCAAACCCATTTAAACAAATTTCAAACCAGATTTGAAACAGTTTTAAAACAGGCCGGGTAAATTTACCCGGAAACCTGTTTTAGTAAGCGCTTCAACAATCTTTACTTCACCAGCAACCTGGCACGTACATTAGTTTCCGTACGTTCATCAATAACCTGCATAAAGTAAGCACCCGGTTGCAGGTTCCCCAGCTTAATGCTGGTTGCTTTGGTTACCCGGCGTTCGATGTGCAGTTTACCCAGTGCATCATACAACCGGAACGTGTAATTTCCTGATTCACGACCAATAATATCGAACGAGAGATTTTCAGTTACCGGGTTGGGATAAACCGAAACCCCGATTGATTTTAATAGCTCGTTTACACTGTTTGGGCCTTCTTCTACGGCCCCGGTGTTATCGGAAAACGCTGCGCTACCCTGTAATGTACCTGTTTGCGCTACAGGTGTTACAGCTGCACTAATGGTGCTGCCTACTTCGTTTTCGGTAAGAGTGTAAGAAGCTTCGGTTGCACCACTGATCGGGGTATTGTTAGCCAGCCACTGGATGCGCGTTTCTCCTTCCGGGTCGCCTTCTTCATCGCTATACAGGTAAGCAATCGCCAGAATATCGCCGGTTAATGGTGTGGTTAGCGTACCATTGCCTTCAATACCCAGGGTTAGGTTCGTAGCAACCGGTGCTTCGTTAGGCACCACCGCTCCACCGAAAGCCGAGTTGGTTCTTACGCCAACTTCCACACCGGTAGCTGCACGGGGCAGTACCTGGAAGGCAATAAAGCTGCCTTCATCGGCTGCGGTGAGCGTATATGTTGTAGCAGTTGCCCCGGTAATTGCCGTGGCATCCGTGCCGCTGGCATTATCGGCCCGCACCCAGGCAAAAGTTGTTCCGGCCTCTTCGTCGCCATCAGCATCGCTGTAAACGTACGAGCCGGTTAGCTCCTCACCAACTTTAAATTCACCGGTAACGGTTACGTTTTCTGCTACCGGCAGGGCATTGAAGGTTATCCGGCCTTCCCCTCCGTCGGGGTACAACTCCCGGGTTACCAGGCTATCCAGACCGTCTTCGGCAGTAATGTAATCGAGCAGGGCCCGCTGGTAAGAAGAAGGCAGCTGTACAACCCGGTTAGGGAACGGGTAATTGTCGCCCCCGGCAGCCGAGAAACTGTTCGTTGCTATATTGAACGGACCTACTTCCTGCACTTCCCCTCCTTTTACAACTACTGTTCCATCGTTGAGGATCAGGCTGGCTACACGTTCACCCGGCTGGGAAATACCGGTTACATCGCCGGCATCGTTGGTTTCAAAAACCAGCGGATTACGGCTGGTATCGATTACTACCGTAAACCCGGCTAGCTGTGCGAACCGCCCTTCCGCATCGGGTAAGCCTGATACTGCATTTTCCACGAGTAGTTTCAGCGTATCGGCCGGCACGGCTTCCACGATGGAAACAAAATTGGCAAATGGTAAGGCGTCGATGGTATTTCCCTCGGTAATGTTACCCGGCTCAATAACTACCGAATTACGGATTCCACCACCGTTTTGCAGGGCTATGGTGGCCGTATCTACATTAGCGTTAGCGGCTAATCGGTTGGCCTGGAAAAGGATGGCATCGGTAATCAGGTTACCAAAGTTGGTTTCCCGCGTGCGGACTTCGCCACGGGTACCGGTGAGGGTAACTTCGGTAGTGCCCACCACGTTGTTATTTTGCTCCAGCAGAAACTGTTCAATGGGGTCTTCAACCTCGGCTTTTAATTTGGGATCTTTGTCGATGTTGGAAGTTATTGCAATCGGATTCCCTTCTATACTGGTTACCACGCCGTTTTCATTGAAAGTAGCCGTTAAACGACCGAGGTATTCGTAGCTACCTTTCGTGGTAATGACGTACACCTTTTCGTCGTCTTTATCCAACACTTCCAGCGGATAACTTCCGGCAATGTCTTCTTCATCACCCGATAATACCGGGTTTCCGTCGTTCGATAATAATTCATCTCCCCCACCGGCAATTACTATATCTACCCCGCTCAGCTCTTTAATAAGGGTGGTATCATTGCTGATATTCTGCAGGTGACTAATCAGGATAATTTTATTTACCCCCTGGTTGGTGAGGTTTGTTACCTGTTCGTTCACCGATTCAGCCAGCATGGAACTGGGAACCACTCCTTCGGGAGAAGAAATCGAACGCAGGGCATCGGTAGTTAGCCCGATAATACCAACTGAATCGCCAGCGGTTTCAGTAATTACAGAAGGGGCAATTCTACCGGCATCGACCAGGTCTTGTAAAACCTGCTCTGCGCTGAAATTGAGGTTAGCCGACAGGAACGTGGGCCTGGTTTTACGGAAGTCGGAAATAAACTGAGCCAGGGTATCGACCCCGAAATCGAACTCGTGGTTTCCGATAGCCAGGGCATCGTAACCAATTTCATCGAGTGCAAAAGCATCATAGATCGGACCATCGTCTCGGCGCAGGCCGGCGTCCAGTTGCCTTCCGGGCAGAATATTATCGCCAGACGAAAGCATCACCAGTCCGTTACCGAGTGAAGCCTGCTCATTTCTAACGCTATCGACTGCTGTTTTAAAGCGGGCAATACCGCCGGGCTGGTCGTTACCGGCAAACAGGTTCGACTCACCGTCGTTGTTATGCAGAACAGTAAGGGTATAATCAGCGGTATTATTTAATTCGTAAATGGTAAACGTACCGGAAACCTCGTTGGTAACGGCCAGCAGGGCGCTATTATTCGGGCTATCTGCCGCGGGAATAAACACCAGCCCTTCCGGCCCTAAATCTTTCACAGCGCTGAGCTGGTCTTCGGTAGGATCTGAATCTTCCTCCGTACCGAATGTTACGCTAAAATCCCGGTTATTCACATAATTCTCGAAGTGAGGGTTCATAGGATCCGTGATATTATACACCATAACACCACCGATGCGCTCCAGGCCGATAAAGGCGTAGGTTTCTGAACCAATTTTTCCTACAACGACCCCTTCCGGTTCCGGACCTTTATCGTCGCTACGATTATCGAAAACGTTTTCGTCGTTGGTACTGTTAAAAAACGCAGGAAATCGCTGGGCGGTAATTTGTTCAAAATCATCTTCGCTATCGTACACCCGTTCAGGGCCGGAAGGTCCTACTTTCCAAATGGAAAATGATCGGGCGCCATAGGAATAAAGCGTATCGTAAATGGCAAAACCGCGATCTTCGTCTTCATCGTTGTAAAGTGCTTTACCCCGGTTCAGGTTGCCCCGGATTTCACCGCCCGGGTTTCCAACAGTGTGCAAGTTGAAGTAGTAATTAATCGTATCGAGGAATTGCGCAGCTTTCGCAGCAGCCAGGAAGTCTTCGTCCAGGCCAATAAACTCCCCTTCTATGATTACCGAATTATCATCCGGATTTAACGAGTACGAAATTGATGCGATGCTATCTCCTCCTTGGGCAATTACCGGACTAACCACCTGGTCGTAGAAGAAGTGAATAATACCTCCATTTGAAGAAGGGTCACCGGTATGGATATGCAGGCGGGTGAAATCATCATCGGTGGTGGTGGTGGCTGTTGCATCTTTAATATCCTGGCTTACCGGGGCTGCTGCGTCAACATTGCTGAAATCAATGCCCTGAACCGTTAACCTGAACGTAGCGGTTCCATTTACCAGCCTTACTTCCCCGGTTCCGGAAGCATTAGTTGTAACTTCCGGCACTTCCTGATTGCCGGTTAGTGGTGACTGAACGATAAATTCTTTATTACTTAACCCAAGCGCGCTGGTTGTTCTGAGCCTTCCCAACTGGTCGCTGTCCTGGATGTCGGGGGCAAACTTACCCGTTTCCAGCAGCAAATCGCCTATTCGAAATTCTTCAGAAAAGCCGTCGTAGTCGCGGGCATCGCCTTCATTGGCCGTAACCAGGTACGTTTCACCGCCAACTTCAAACGATTCAATGGCATCGGGCTGGTACATTCCGAATACCGGCCAGTTCTGGATATTTATCTGGTCGTCGCGGTTAGAAGCATCGAGCTTGTTATTACCTGTACTAAAATCTTTATAGCCCAGGGGTACTACATCCAGCACGGTAGCCGATGAAAGCTCTACAATAGCCAGGGCATTGTTCTCCTGGCAGGAAACGTAGGCTGTATCGTTGCGAATGGTAACATATTCCGGTTCCAGGTCCTGGGCGGCAGTAGCATTAGGGCCGAAAATTCGAACTCCGGCTGCATTCAGCGCAGCTTTGTTGAAAGAAGTAAAATCGGCAGTTGCAACAACGGGGCTGGAAGGGGTGGTTACATCAATAATGCTCACCGATCCTTCGGGGTCGACGGAGTAATCTTCGCTGGGTTCTCCTTCATTAGCCACCACAATCGTGTCACCGCTGCTGGTGAACGTAAGCATATCGGGCAGGGAACCTGCGGTAACGGAAGTAATAAACGTTCCACTACTGTTGTACAGGGCTATAAATCCATTGTCCTGGAATTCAACTTCCTGTCCGTTTACCATCATGGTATTTTCGTATTCAATGGCCAGGGCCACCAGGCTTCCATTAAAAGCCACGCTGTTTATACCCAGTGCTGAAGCATCCACTCCCTGATCGCTGCTTACATCGGTGGTAAAATCTATTTCACCGGTAAATACCGGGTTGGCAGGATCGGAAATATCGATAATGCGAACAATACCGTTCTGCCATCGGTAATGAATACGCTGTCTACGCCGGGAAAATAGGCAGGAATTTCGGTAGCGCCTTCATCGAACTCGGCATTGGGAACAGTTAGTTCGCTCAGCACTTTGATGGAAAAGCTCTGACTATAACCGGAAAAGCTTAACAGGAGCAAAGACAGCGACAGAAACGCGGCCTTGCGCAGCCCCTTTTGCCAATTACCGGTTTTCATGTAGTTGTTGTTCATAAAAACCTTGGGTTTAAGAGTGATGAAATATTATGGAGCAAGTTGGCAGAAATCCTTTTGGAAAGGGTAAATTCAATGTTAAGCTTACGTTAAGATAGATTAACAAACAGTTAATGATAGCCATTAGTTAACGGCTCCTGTTAACAACACTTGTTAATAATAATTGAACGGCACCTATTAGTTACCCTGAACACTCAACTGCTTTTCGCAGAAGTCGTATTCCACGGCAGCGTTTGAGCTTATGATTACAATTTTATCGGACAGCATATTACGCACCGTATCGCGGTACCAGGTAATGTTATAATCATCGAGGTTGGTACAGGGCTCGTCGAGTAACAGTACTGGCGTTTGGGCATGCAGGGCTATGCCCAGTTTCAGTCGTTGTTTCATGCCGGATGAAAACTGGGAAAGCGGCTGGTTGGCCGCCTTCCGGAATCGCAGTTCGTTAAGCAGGTTGTTAATTGTAAAGCCGTTTACCAGCGGCTTGAACCGGGTATGAAAATCGAGGAATTCTGCCAGGGTAAGTTCTTCGGGAAGTTCCATGTAGGGGGCTACAAAACTGATTTGCCGGTAGTAGCGATCGGGATACAGATCGTGGTTTTCCACCCGGTAAGTAAGCTGCCCTTCGCTGGGAGGCATCACCCCGCTAATTATTTTCAGCAGGGTAGATTTACCGCTTCCATTGCTACCCAGAATAGCCAGGCTTTGCCCGGTTCCACAGCTAAAATTAATTTTACGAAAGAGCCAGTTTCGGTTAAATCGCTTTCCTATACTTTCTCCTGAAACCTGAACTGACAAGGTGATGCTTACTGGTTTTGATTGATAGTGAAGTTTTTGCTTACACTGATGATCCCCCTAACGGACGCGGATATGAATGAGAGGATACTTTCCTTCTCCATGGAATCGGGAATTTCTTTTTCAATTTTATCAACTGCTTCCCCGGTGTTTAAGCCGCTGAGGTACAGCCGGCGGTAAACTTCCTGGATCCGGTTAATTTGTTCGCTGGTAAACCCCCGCCGGCGCAGGCCAATGGAGTTGATACCACTGTAAACCACCGGTTCCCTGCCCGCCTTGGTGTAGGGCGGAATATCTTTGGTTACCATTGAGCCACCCGATACCATAACGTGGGCACCAATTTTTACAGATTCAGACACTGCACTGGCACCCCCTACGATGGCGTAATCGTTTACCGTAACATTACTGCTCAATTGTACGCTGTTTACCAGGATGCAATGATCACCAACCCTTGAATTGGCGGCTACGTGGGCATAAGCCATAATTAACACATTACTGCCGATGTAAGTACAGTGGTTCTCATCGCTCCCCCGGCTAACGGTAACGCACTCCCTAATGGTAGTACTTTCTCCAATTACTACCGATGGGGATCCGTGTGCTTTACCGATGTCATCATTTCCGGGGCTGGCTATGACTGCCCCTGGAAAAAGCCGGCAATTTTTGCCAATCCTGGCGCCGGGCATAATAGATACATGCGATCCAATCCAGGCACCTTCTTCAATCACCACATCTTCGTAGATGCTTACGAAACCGTCTAATTTTACTCCCGACGCTATTTTTGCCCCAGGGTGGATATAATTTATCGCTTCACTCATGAGTCCTTGCGTACGATATTTGCGATCATCGTTGATTCGCACACCAGGGTATTGGCTACGAAAGCCTGACCGCTCATTTTAGCGAACCCTCTGCGAATGGGAGCCTGCAGCTGGCACTTTATTGTTAGTGTGTCGCCGGGAACGACCATTTTCTTAAACCGGCAGTTTTCAATGGCCAGGAAATAAGTCCAGTAGTTCTCCGGGTCGGGTACGGTATTTAGCACCAGGATGCCACCGGTTTGCACCATTGCTTCAACCTGTAATACCCCCGGCATTACCGGGTTTCCTGGAAAGTGCCCCTGGAAGTAGGGCTCGTTCAGCGAAACATTCTTGATAGCAGCCACGCTTTCCTGGTCGAGGTGATACACCCGGTCGATCAGTAAGAAAGGAAACCGGTGCGGCATCATACTGGTAATCTGGTTGATATCGAGCAACGGGGGCAGGACCGGATTATAATCGGGAATAGAAGTACTGCCACTGGTGGCCACGTGCTTTTTCAGCTTGCGGGTAAAAGCAACATTGGCTTCGTGCCCCGGCTTCTCGGCAATGATGTGTCCTTTAATGGGTCGGCCCAGCAGGGTAAGGTCGCCAACTACATCGAGCAGTTTATGCCGGGCCGGCTCGTTTTTAAACTGCAGGTCCACGTTATTAAGTATCCCTTCCTGCTTCACTTCCACGCGGGGCTTATTGAGTAACCCGGCCAGGTGGTTCAGTTCGCTGTCTTCAACCGGGCGGTCAACTACCACGATGGCATTGCTCAGGTCGCCGCCTTTAATGAGGTTATTTTCGTGCAGCATTTCCAGTTCGTGCAGAAAGCAGAACGTTCTGCATCCGGCCACTTGCTTTTTAAAATCGTCGATGCTGTGCAGG
>CAZIWJ010000117.1:0-11071 GCA_964542855.1 uncultured Roseivirgaceae bacterium | reverse complement strand
GGGGTACTGTTCTCACCTCCCAGCACCACCGGGGTTTTACCCTGATTTAAAAGAGTAAGGGACTGCTGCTTCACCCATTTATTAAGTTGGTAACACTGTTCATTCACTTCTTTCAGCAAAGAAGGTTCAGAGGACAAACCGGATTCACCTTCCTCGAGCATTTTTATGTACCGGGCAGTTTTTACCCGGAGTTCCTGGTTAACGTTGGTCCAGTGTTCGTTAGAAGGGAGCATGGCAATACCGTAATGCCAGGCGTTTGGAATGTCCTGTTGATTTAAATCGAGCTGTGAAGAGGCCTGCAGGATGTGTTCAGGGCCTCTCGCCGTTCCGGGCTTATACGATACGGTTACTTCCCAGGGAACCTGGACTACCACAACTTCAGCTTCTTTTACCGTAAAAGGCAATCCGAACAGCCGGTTTACCATGCCTACCCCATTCGGATCGAAAGAGCTGATGAGTGCTGCTTTATTGCTCAAAACAATGAATCTTAAATGATACCAGGTCTTGGCGTGTTCCATAACAACGAAGTACCGCCTTTATGTTTAAACCTGTATCCTGTTAAAAAAAGTTAAGTACATAATTAAATAAATAACCCGGTAATCTGCAATACTGGTGCAGGCTTAGCTTGGTGTTTGTAAAAGGCTTGCTTAATTTTAAAGCCCCTTTAAAAAATCATCTCTATGCACAACCTGTACCTGGTTCTTTTTTTACTGTTCACCTCTGTGGTTTACGCCCAGGAAATAACCGACGATTCTACCGCCTATTCGGTATCGCTGGAAAATATCACTATTGAAGAAAACCGCCTCTCAACCCCATTCAGCGACCTGGCCAGAAGTGTGAGTGTGGTTACCCGGGAGGAAATCATGAATTCGCCCGCCCAAAGTGTGGCCGAAGTACTCAGCTTTACCGCCGGGGTGGACGTTCGCCAGCGGGGGCCAATCGGTACCCAGGCCGATATTAGTATCCGGGGCGGAACTTTCGACCAGTCGCTGGTGCTGGTGAACGGGGTGAAAATGAACGACCCCCAAACCGGGCATCACATGATGAACCTGCCCGTGCAATTGCAGAACATCGAACGAATTGAAGTGATCCGGGGGCAGGCAGCCCGCCTTTACGGGCAAAATGCTTTCTCCGGAGCTATTAACATTGTTACTAAAATCCCCGAACAAAGCGAAGTATCGGTTGGAGGCTATGCCGGCAGTTATGGTTCCTGGGGAGCATTTGCGCAGGGCGCTTTACGTACCGGCGAAAATTTGGGGCAAAGCTTTACCTACTCTCACGATGAGGCCAACAGCTACCGGGAAGATCAACGTAACGACTTTGTTACCAACGCCTACAATTACCAGGCCCGGCTAAATGCATTGAATGGGGAATTTAGCGTACTGGCCGGAATTACCGATCGTAAATTCGGGGCCAATGGTTTTTACGTGGAAGATACCGGGTTTCCTGACGAATACGAGGAAGTACAAACCGGTTTTGTTGCGCTAACCTACGATACCGACCTGGGAAACTGGCACCTTAAACCCCGCGTGTACTGGCGTAATAACCAGGACTACTACGTGTACGTCCGCGACCAGCCGGAAATTTTCACTAACGATCATACCACCAACGTAATGGGGTATGAACTGCAAACCTCTTACCGGGGGGCATTGGGGTTAACCGGCATTGGGGCAGAGGTTAGAACAGAAGCAATTAACAGCACCAACCTGGGAGAACGAGAACGGAATATACTGGGCCTGTACGCCGAGCACCGGTTTTACCTGTTCAACCGTCTAGATATCACACCGGGTATATTTGTAAATTATTACAACGACTTCGGGTGGAATTTCTTTCCCGGTATTGACCTGAGTTTTGCTGTAAACAAAGCTTTAAGTTTGTATGCCAATGCCGGAAGGTCGGTACGGATTCCTACCTACACCGACCTGTACTACAACGGCCCCAGCAATATCGGTAACCCGGACCTGCAACCCGAACAAGCCCTTTCAATGGAGGCAGGTGCCCGGTACCTTTCTGATAATTTAATGATCCAGGGGGGGTACTTCCGCAGAACTTCCGATAACCTGATCGACTGGACCCGCCGTCCGGGAGAAGAAAACTTTCAGCCCAATAACTTCTACAACGCCCGGATAGAAGGAATGGAAGCCGGGATCACGCTAAATCCGGGGTTTACAATCAGCAACCGTCGTTTTATTCAGCAAGCTGCCCTGAATTACGTATACACCGGTTTTTCACTGGGCGATACCAAAAACGTGGAATCGAGGTACGCCATCGATAACCTGAAGCATCAGCTCATAGGGAAAGTAACCCATAAAGTTTTCGGGCCGGTTTATCATAATCTCCGCTACCGGTACCTCGACCGGGCTACTGCCGATAATTATCACGTGGTAGACACCCGCGTTTTTTATAAAAAAAATAAACTGAATATTTACCTGGAAGCTACTAACCTGTTCGATGTAACGTACATAGAATCCGGCTTTGCGGTAATGCCCGGACGCTGGATCCGCGGGGGGTTCCGGTTTACGATTAAGTAATTACGAAACAAGGTTCTGTCATCCCGTTATCCCGTCATTGCGAACGAAGTGAAGCGATCTGTGCATTTTCCCGTGCTTCCAGCAGGCTTGCTTACCTGGAAAATGGAACGTTGTTTATGCCAGTATGCCAATTATTACCGGTAAAGCTTCAGCCTAACCGGGTAGTTTATATCGTATACGTGCCAATAGGTAAAACACACGAACAACCCGGCTAATGGCCCGTTCTACCCGTGCCCAATGTGGAACAGGGCTTCGCCCTGGTTCACCAGCGGTTGGTAATTCACACAGATGATGTGCCCCGAAAACGGGGATAATACACTCCGTTCAAAATCACCGTACGGATCGGTAATAATGCCCAGGCGCTGTCGCTTGCGAACATAAACCCCATTCTTAACCCTGGCACGGAACATTCCCGAAACCCTGGCCCGCACCCAGGTGGTTTTTTGTAGCACCACACTTTGCCGGGGCGGATCTTCTGCTTCATTTACCATGCCCAGGTATTTCAATACCCGTTTGGCTCCGGCCACGCCTACCTCTATTACTTCCTCATCGAACCGGGATGATTCCCCTCCTTCGTAAAGCAGCAAAGTTTTGCCGCGATTGTAAGCTATTTTACGCAAGGATTTATCGCGCAGGCGGGTACCCACCACAAAAGGCGCATTAAAAACGCTGGCCAGTTGCAGGTTTTTCTCGTCGTCTATCATGCAGCGAACCTGGGGGTAGTTGAAGCGGTTGGCCCCGCCGGTATGGAAATCAATACCCAGGTCAACGTGTTCCAGCACATCATTAACCAGCAGGTAAGCCAGCCGGCTGGCCAGCGAGCCATCTTCGGAACCGGGAAACATCCGGTTCAGGTCGCGCCCGTCGGGTAGGGCTCGCGTTTGGTTAATAAACCCGAAGATGTTGCATACCGGAATGCAGATAATCGCCCCCCGGTTGGGTTTATGGCATCCTTCCTCGATTAACCGCCTTACAATTTCCACCCCGTTGATCTCATCCCCGTGAATACCGGCCATGAGCACAAAAAAAGGCCCTTCTTCTTTGGCCCGGTTCACAAAAACAGGAACATCGACCGGGGTACGGGAAAATAACTTGGCAAGCGACATGTTGAGCTGAACCGAGCTTCCGGGAGCAATTTTTTCTCCCAGTACCCTCAGCTCACGGTAGCCTGTTTCAGTCGGCATCGATATTACGTTCTATGTACTTGTAAATATGCCCGGCAATGTTTTTACCGGTAGCCTGCTCAATGCCTTCCAGCCCGGGCGAGGAATTCACCTCGAGCACCAGGGGCCCGCGGGTTGAGGGCAACATGTCAACCCCGGCTACGCCCAACCCCATGGCTTTGGCTGCCCGGATGGCAACATTTTCTTCCTTATCGGTAAGTTCAACCAGTTCAGCGTGCCCGCCCCGGTGTAAATTAGACCGGAATTCTCCTTCCCTGGCCGTTCGCTTCATAGCCCCTATCACCTGGTCGCCGATTACAAACGCCCGGATATCCGTTCCTTTCGCCTCTTTTACGAACTCCTGTACAATTACCCGGGCTTTCAGCCCGTTAAACGCTTCCAGTACCGATTCGGCCGCTTTTTTGGTTTCGGCCAGTACAACACCCAGCCCCTGGGTGCCTTCCAGTAACTTAATAACGCAGGGGGCACCACCTACTTCATCAATTACGTTATCAACCCGGCGGGAATAATTGGTGAACATGGTTTTTGGCAGGTCTATGCCGGCGCGGGAAAGGATTTGCAGGCTGCGAAGTTTATCGCGCGAACGAACCAGCGATACCGACTCTACCGTAGAAAACAACTTCATCATTTCAAACTGGCGTACCACGGCCGTTCCGTAAAAGGTTACCGAAGCACCAATACGGGGAATAATGGCATCCAGGTCTTCTACCACCTGCCCCCGGTAATAAACCGCCGGTTTGCGTCGCTGAATGAACAGGTCGCACTTGGAATGATCAATAATACGTATGTTGTGTCCTCTTGCTTCACCCGCTTCTACTAGTCGTTTGGTAGAATAAAGATTCGGATTCCGGGATAATACGGCAATGTTCATGTTGGGGGTAGGTTTTAAATGTTATTTTTATCCTGCAAATAAACGGCAAGGTAACTAATTATGCTCATTCCCATACATTTTTCGTAGTATTAACCTATGGCTAAACCTAAAAAATTCGGCACCTTCGGCGGGGTTTTCACTCCTTCCATCCTCACTATATTAGGGGTAATCCTGTTCCTTCGCCTGCCCCAAATTGCCGGACAGGCCGGGCTGTTCGAAACCCTGGCAATCATCATCATTGCCCACATTATTTCAGCAACTACCGGTTTAAGTATAGCTTCTATTGCTACCGACAAAAAGGTACAGGCCGGGGGTACCTACTACATGATTTCCCGCAGCCTGGGGTTACCCATCGGCGGAACCCTCGGCCTTGCGCTGTTCGCGGGGCTGTCGTTAAGCGTGAGCCTGTACCTCATTGGATTTGCGGAAAGTTTCCTGGGTTATCTCGAACTGCCGGTTGATAAGTTTACCATCCGCTTAACCGGTTCCATTGCCCTGGTAACGGTTACCACTGTTACCTTTATCAGCACTTCGCTGGCCATCCGGTCGCAGTACGTTATTTTAACTACCATCGTGCTTTCCCTGCTCTCTATTCTCTTCGGTTCGCACGACTATACGCCCGAAAAACCCCTACTACAACCCGTTGGCGAAGCAGCCCCTTTCATGATTCTGTTTGGTATTTTCTTTCCCGCGGTAACCGGTTTCGAAGCCGGGGTATCGTTATCGGGCGATTTAAAAGACCCCAAAAAATCGCTCCCTGCCGGTACTATTGCAGCCATCCTGGTTGGCCTGTTTGCTTACATCGGGCTTACGTTTTTTTTCACCTACACCGTCGATAGCGGCTTACTGGCAAATGATCCGAATGCCCTGTATAAAATATCGCTGGTGCCCGAACTGGTTATTGCCGGTATTCTGGGGGCTACCCTGTCTTCTGCCCTGGGCAGTATTCTGGGAGCCCCGCGTATTTTACAGGCTACCGCAAAAGACCAGGTTACGCCCAGGTTGTTCGCCCGGGGAACCGGATTGGCTAACGAACCCAGGAATGCACTTTTGCTGTGTTTTATCATCGCCGAAGCTGGTATTCTTATCGGCGATTTGAACGTAATTGCCGGGGTGGTATCTATGTTCTTTATTACTACCTACGGGTTTCTGAACCTGAGCTGTGCCATTGAAAGCTGGGCAAACGCCGATTTTCGCCCGGAATTTAAAATACCCCGGCTGGTTAGCATTACCGGGGCCGTGGCCTGCTTCCTGGTTATGATTCAGCTGAACATCATTGCTTTTTTTGCTGCCACTTTAGTGCTGGGTTTACTATTTCTGTTCCTGAAGCGAAAAGAATTAACCCTTGCGGGGGGCGATACCTGGGGCGGGTTCTGGTCGTCGGTGGTTCGGGCCGGCCTGCAGCGATTGAGCCGGCGAAGCTCCGACAGTAGGAACTGGCGACCGAACATTATATTGTTCAGCGGAGGCCAGGCCCGGCCGTACCTCGTTGATATGGGCAAGGTAATGATTGGGCAGTTTGGTATCCTTTCCAACTTTGAACTCATCGCCAGCCCGGAGCACACCGGCGTTATTTCCAGGGCCGGGCAAAGCGGTGCCGGGGAACCGGAGCAAAGCGTTTTTACTCAGCGCTTTTTTACCCGCGATATTTTCGAGGGGATTGATTTAATTACGTCGGTTTACGGATTCTCCGGGGTAGAACCCAACACCATCCTCATGGGCTGGAGCCGGAACACCCACGATCCGGAACGTTTTGCTTCCCTTCTCCGGCAATTCAGGGCTAAAAACTATAACATGGCGTTCCTGTCGTACGATAAGGAAAGAGGGTTTGGCAGGCAGCAAACCATCGACATTTGGTGGAACGGGAAAGACAATAACCTCACCTACGCCCTCTCCCTGGTCCGGTTCATTACTACCCATCATTCCTGGCGCTCATCGTCGGTGCGGTTACTAACGGTTGTTAACCAGCCGATCCTGGTCGATAAAGCGTACCGGAATATTGAACAACTGCTGGAAAACTACCGGCTTACTGCCCGCATCCTGGTTATTAACAATAATGTAAAACAAGAAGACGAGCAGGATATCATCAGGCATGAATCGCAAAAGGCCGACCTGGTTATTCTGGGCATGTCGTCGGCTTTTTACCAGAAGCCTGAAAAGCAAATAGAAATAGTTAATAACCTTACCCAAACCCTGGGCAGTACCCTGCTGCTAGGTGCTTCCTCGTTTTTCGATGGCTTCCAGCTGTCGGAACGCAAGCAGGTGCAGGAGGAAAAAGAACTTTCCGGGGAAAAGCTTGAGCTGGTTCCGTTGTTTCCCAGCAGGAACGACGTTATTACTGTAACTACCCAACGGCTCGACGAGAAAGTACAGGAAATTAACACCCTGTTTTTTAGTAAAACCCTTAAATCGCTCGAACAGGATCAGCTGGCCCTGCTTTTGCAAATTAAGCAACTCACGCAATCCAGCATAACTGCCCTGCAAAAACAGGTGAAGGCAACCGACAGTATTCGTGCCGGGCGGGCCATTACCAAAGTGCATAACGACGTCCTGTTCCAGATTAGGCGAATACTCCAGGAGTACCGGGCCCAGGAACTTGAAAGTATGCGCGATACCCTTCAGCACGGCATTGAACAACACCATAAGGAGTTAAGCCGGCTGGTCGATCAGCTTTCTAATGGGTTTTATCTCACTTACGAAGAAGAATCCTTTCAGCATGCAGAGAGTGAGTCGTTTGCTGTTAAATGGCTAAAAAGGTATTACCGCCTGCTTAACCGGATCACCGGGAAACCGGTTACCCTGCGTGTCCGCTACCAGGAGCTGGCCCGTTATTACGTGGAAGCACAGGGCATTCAATCGCTGAATAACCTGTTGAAAAGGTTGAATAACCGGCAGCAGAAGAACCAGAACCAGCTTCGGGAAATTATACTCCAGGTGAACGACAGTTACGAAAAAATTAGGCAATCGGAGCACCAGTCGGTTGTAATTAACCAAATTCAACAAGAGTTGAGCGATGACTTTACCGCCCTGGAACGGAAAATTAAAAACCAGTACCTGCGTCATGAGTACTACGCCAAAGACCGGGGCAGGCAGCAAATCCAGTACCTTTCTAACCTGATGGAACGCATCCAGGTAAACCGCATCATTAAGCGGCAGCAAAAGGTAAAGCAGAATATTCTGAAAACCAGCCTGCCGGCTAACCTCGATTTTCCCGATTCCTGGCACCACAATACCGAAGCCCTCATCAATACCCTGTACCTCGACGTGGCCATTGTTTTAATTAAAAACCGCATTAAAGTAAACCTGCAACGGCTGCACAATGAGTTGAAGTCGGAAGTAGACGGCTTTATTATCCGGGAACTGGAGAAATCTATCCAGCAAACCGAAAACGCCCGGAAAGAATGGCAAAAGCTGGCTGAAAAGGCTTTAGCAAATAATAACGGGGAAGAAGAACCCTCTTCAGAAATCCAGGAAACCGAAACCAACAGCCTCAAACTTAGCCCGCTGGCCGAACATTTACTCCACCTGGAAGAAATGATGTCGGATACGCATAACGATGTGCAGCGCGCGTGGAACGAGCTGCCGGAAAACCTGGAAATTCTCGACACCCCGGTAGAGGACAAGAAAAAGAAAACCAGCGCCGACCGGGAAACACAAACTACCGTAGCTTTACGCCGCGTGGTAGAATATAACCTGGAAACAAATTTACTGGGGCCGTTTTACCAAAAAATGGAGGAAATACAGCAGGCGTTAGGCGAACTTCAGTACAGCACCCGCGACCTGATCAGCATCACTAATTTCAACCTCGATAACATTGAACAGCATGACAGCATCCCGGCCGTGCTAAGCGAAACCCAGAACGAGCTGGAAAATAAAAAGCAGCACGTAGAAGATCTGCTTAGTGAGTTTGAGGCAGGAATGGAGCAGGAATTACAGCATGCGTTTGAACCGCTGAATGCCTATGCCATTCTGCGTACTTCGGGCAACCTGAAGCAGAGTGTTCGCGAGCAAAGTAGTAAAAAGGCTTTTCACCAGGTTATTACGCTTAAAGACCGCATCAATGCCGGGATCAACCATTTCTTTACCCAGCTGGTTTATACCAAAAGTGAAACCCTGTTATTTACCGATCGGATAGATGACGACAACCGGGAAAATCATGCGGCAAAAGTGATCGACTACGTACTCGATCAGTCGCCAGATGCCGAAGTGGTTCACTGGCTGCCTGCTTATTATAAAAACCTGTTCAGCGGGAAGTCGAACATTGGCGACGATTACTGGCTGAACCGGGACGAAGAAATCCGCATGGGTAACGAAGCCAACAAACGCCATAAAGCCGGGCAGCAGGGTGCCTTAATGATTACCGGCATTCCGCAATCGGGTAAAACTGCACTGAGCCGGCAAATTGCCTCGGGAAATTATTCTACCGAGCGTATCTTCTTTATTTACCCACCCGATGAAGGAACAATAGAAACAGGTAATTTTTACGAGGCGTTTAAACATGCGTTCCGCAAAACAGGAAGTCCGGATGAAATCCTGTCGGCCATTGAAAACCCCTGTGCTTTAATTATAGACGAGCTGGAGCTTTGGTGGGAAAGAAGCGAACACGGGTTTGATGTTCTGAATGAGATTTTCCGGTTAATTATCGTGTACAGCGAAAAATGCTTTTTTATTATCAATGCAAACGTACAGTCGTTCAACTTCATTAACCGCCAGCAAAGCTTCGGCGACTATTTTCACAAGGTGATTTACTGCAAACCACTCGACGCCAACGTACTGAAAGAAATCATTATGCGGCGGCACCAGTCGAGCGGATTAACTTTCCGCCTGAACGGGGTTCCGGAAAACGAACTGAGGGCATGGAGAATAGCCCGGTTGTTTAACCGTTTCTTCGACTACTCCCAGGGTAATGTTGGTATCGCCCTCAGGGCCTGGATTAACCACATTAAAAAGATATCCGGCGATGAAATTCAGCTCGTTGCCCCTAAGCCCGCGGATTTTGATTTTCTCCAGTACCTCGATGCGGATGATATCGTTTACATCAATCACTTTCTGCTTCACCGCCGGTCTTCATTGAACCGGTTGTGCAGGATTATGGAAAAAGACCAGCAAAGTGTGGCCCGTACCCTGAACCGACTGGTTCGTTTGGGCTTGCTGCACCGGAACGTAGAAAGCATTTACTTCATTAATCCAAACATTATTTTTCAACTGATGAACAGTTTTAAAACGAACGAATTGCTATGATCCTGATTGGTTTACTCATTGCTGCGGGGTTGTTTGGAGTGCTTCGCATCAGCAAGTACCTGCTCCGCAGGTTTTCCGCTCAAAGCAATACCGGACGCATATTAAATTACTTTTTCCCTATTGTAGAATTCGTTGCCTGGGTAGTTTATGTGTTCTGGTTACTTTATCGTTTGTTCAGTGAGGCTTCCTTTTACCCGGAATTGCTGCTGGCGCTGAGTATCCTGGGTATCTTGTTGTTGGGATGGTACCTGATCCGGGATTTCTTTGCCGGCCTGGTGTTCAAGGCCGAAAACCTTTTCAGTAAGAACGACAGCATCCGGCTTCCCGACACCAACGGAAGAATTCACCGCCTCGGTTACCTGGCGGTGGAAATAGAAAACGAGGCGGGGGAACTGGAGCGGATACGATACAGCCATTTGTTTGCTCATAAAATGATAAAACCTAACCCTTCTTCCCGGATTGAAAAGTTTACTTTTAAGCTAAAGCATCCTGCTACCAATACACCAGAAGAAATTGTACAGCAAATCAGGCTTCATATTATGAACGCCCCCCATTCTTCCCTTACCCAAAGCCCGGTTATTTCAATGGATAGCCAGGAAGAACAGCAGTATACTTTCCAGGCAACGGTGTTTGTACTGAACCGCTCGCACGGTACGGCGGTAAAACAATTCGTGGAAAAAAAACTCGCACTGTAAATTAAGCAGAACCCGAATTGTACCGGTTCTTCACGGCCCGGTACAGCCTGAACCCTTTTACCAGCATTACAATACCGGCTATAGCAGCAACAAGGCCTAACAGAAGGTAGCTCAATGGCAGGTTGCCTTTGTTCAGGTAAGGCAGCCCGGTGCAGAGAAACGCTACAAAAACCCAGTTGATACCGTAGCCCATTACTTTCTGGGCCTGCATAACTTTACTCTGGTACTCATAATTCCCTTTCTTGCGCATAAGGAGCTATTGTTAAGAGGATTTAGGGTATTTTACGGAAAAAGCGATAACAGGATCTATATTAACGAACGCGCTGTTGTCCGGCCTGCAACAAGTTCCGGGCCAACACACCGGTTTGCCCCTACCCCCATTAACAGTATCCTTTTAGGGAATTACAGCGTCATTTCTCCCATTAACAGCGTCCTTTTAGGGAATTACAGTGTCATTTCTCCCACTGACAGTGTCTTAAAAAGCGTGTAAGTATATAAGAAAACGATGAGGTAGCCAGTGATCATTACCCGAGGCCGGGATCCGGGCCT
>CAZIWJ010000116.1:0-11142 GCA_964542855.1 uncultured Roseivirgaceae bacterium | reverse complement strand
AACTTTTTATACAATACACAGCAATTTCTTAAGGTATTAAATGGAACAGTAAGTATGAAAACAGTTGATACTGCCCTATTTCTATTTTACTCGGTTTTTGTGTAAATGTTAATAAATGTTAATGTAAAATGGGTAACACTGAAGAGCTGACAGAAATACGTTAACAGTGCAGAAAAAATTAAAATGCTTCGTGTAACAACTAAATGGATAGGCCGTACAGAAGGATGTAGCTATTAATAACCAACCAATATTAATTTAATTATTTATGAAAAATATAGTATTTGCAATTATTTCATTCTTCTTGTTCTCAACGGCAATTGCTTCTAATGTAGGAGACAACGAGCGTGAAACAACAATGAATTACACAAAAATTGATAATAAAACAGCCCTCATCACGGTATCCAATGCGGAAGATGGTGGAACACTAACCCTGGAAGATGAAAATGGTTTTGTCCTGTACAGAGAGTTTATTAACCGTACAGCTTATGCTAAAAAATATAATTTCGATATGTTACCGATAGGAGATTATAAGCTGCGGTTAGATATGGGAGATGAGATACTGGAAAGAGAAATTGAAGTGGGTTCTTCAGCAGAAAACGTACTTTATCCTGCAGTAATAACAGGAGAAAACTACTTCAAAATACTTTATGAAAATAATGAAAACGACGCGATTGTTATGTCATTTTACAACGAAGCTTCAAGCCTTGTGTATAAAAAGTATTACAAGGCCGGTGAGCAAATTGCCGACAGGTATCGCCTCGATGAACTGGAAGAAGGTGAATATAACTTGTTCATTTCAGGTGACGATTTTTCCGTGAATAAAGTAATTAAGGTGAATAATAAGTTTACTGGTGACTAGTTATAAGTACTTTCACCACTAAAAATTGAGCCGGATGACAAAAATCATCTGGCTTTTATTTTTTTACAGCTTTGGGTAAACTAAATTTCCATACACATACATATTATCCAAATTAATTAATAATGTTATGCCCAAATTTGTAATTGAAAGAGAGATGCCCGGAGCTGGCAATCTGAATGCTGATGAACTGAAAGGTGCTTCCCAAAAGTCTAATGGAGTATTAGAAAATATGGGGCCCGATATTCAATGGGTTGAAAGCTACGTTACAGGCGATAAGATATACTGTATTTACGTAGCTCCAACTAAAGACAGAATTATGGAACACGCTGAAAAAAGTGGATTCCCAGCTAATAGTGTTTCTGAGGTGAAATCGATGATTGATCCTACTACTGCAGAGTAATTTAACAATCTAACTCATTTACAAAAGCAGCTTCTACAGCTGCTTTTTTTGTTAGTAAGTAGTTTTTTTATTCATGTTATTCCACGCTGAAAAAACCTCTACTGCCTTTTCTCTTTCGAGCTGCACTTGAGGAATAATCCGTTCCTGACTTGTTAAACTAAGCTGTTTGTAGAACAAAGCATCATCGAAACCAGCTTCTGAAGCATCCTGTTTGTCGCCGGCATAATAAATAGCATCTATCCTCGCCCATAAAATGGCTCCCAGGCACATAGGGCAAGGCTCGCAAGATGTGTAAAGTACACATCCGGGAAGATTAAAAGTTTCCAGGTTTTTACACGCATTTCGGATGGCAATAATCTCTGCGTGTGCGGTTGGATCATTACTGGACGTTACCTGGTTAGCACCTTCACCTATTATTTTACCCTGCTTTACAACGACTGCCCCGAAAGGACCGCCTTTTCCGAGGTGCATTCCTTGTTCTGCAAGTTGTATAGCTCGCTTTATAAAATATTTATGGTCGTTATTCATTTTCATGTCTTAACTTAATGCAGTTTCCTTCAGGATCAGCAGTGTAAATGAAAGATAGATAATGTTCCAACTCGCGTTCAATTATTGTATCGTTTATATGCCCTAAAGCTTTTGCGCCGGATAAGATTACCTGAATCAGAACTTTATCAATATCATTAACTTCGAAAGCAACAGAGCCGTACCCCGGGCAATTAGAAACTCCTTCCAGTTTTTCTTTGTATTGGTTGTATTGAAATATTTCAAGCGTTGGTTGAGGAAGGCAATTTTCATAATCCGGACGGTAAAGGTGAATTCCCTGAACGAAAGCATTAGGTGTGCCTGTTCTTCTCGAAAGCCACGCACCAGTCAGGTTACGTTTGGGGGGTTTTGTCCGATAACTAAAAATATTTAAGTAAGAATCGGCTAACTTTCTTCAATTTTTACTGATAATGTTAGTATGTAACAAAAGCACGGCTGATTAATTTATGGGGTGGAAACTACCAAAAAAAATAACAATTCATGTAATTAACCCAACACTAAGGTTATTAAATCAGGGTACAAGCCCTCATAAGCTTGCATTAACAATAGCTATAGGCATTATAATGGGTATTATTCCACTCATTGGCTTCATATCGTTTGTGTGCCTGGCACTTGCTTATTTGCTGCGGTTAAACATACCAATCATGATGGCTGTATTTTATACCATGTACCCGATACAACTGGTATTATATATTCCGTTTATTCAGCTTGGTAGCTGGTTATTCAACGCGCCTCCGTTTCCATTCAGTGTTACACAGTTAAAACAAGAGCTATCGGAAAACTGGTTACAAACGCTACAGCAGGTAGGCTATTTAAACCTTTTAGGCGTATTAAGCTGGGCCTCATTAAGTATTCCGATAGGAGTAACATTATATTTCATCTTTAAAATTTTACTACTTAAAGGAAAGCAAAAAAAAACGACGGAAGGTTAGTTCCGTCGCTTGAATAAGTTTTTTATTCAGACCAGCTTACTCATCAACCCCTAGAAAAGATACGATAAAGTAAAGTAGGGTAACCAACGATCCTAAAGCAGCAACAACGTAGGTCATGGCCGCCCACTTAAGGGCATCTTTTGACATGTCGTATTCTTTCGAGGTTACAATATTATTTCGCTGGATCCACTGCAAGGCTCGTTTACTAGCATCGAATTCTACTGGTAAAGTAACAAATGAGAACAGGGTAATAATACTGTAACACGCAATTATTATTCCTACAATGCTCTGCCATCCAAAAGAACCAAGGAAACCGCCACCGAAAATACTCAGTAAAACAACCACGTTGAGTACCTGGCCACTGATATTTTGTAAAGGTACCATGGCAGACCGGAACTGTAAAAAACTATATGCATTGGCGTGCTGAACAGCATGCCCACATTCGTGTGCAGCGACCGCGGCAGCTGCTGCTGAATTACCATAGTACACATCATCACTCAGGTTTACAGTATGGTTGCCCGGATTGTAGTGGTCCGTTAATTGCCCCTGTACATGGGTAACGGTTACATCGTAAATTCCATTATCGGCAAGCATGCGCTGGGCTATTTCCCGGCCGGTCATGCCGTTGTTAAGCTGTATTTTGGAATACTTCTTAAATTTATTTTTAAGGCGTTTACTTACAGCAAAACTGATAATCATGAAAATGATACCAATTATAAAGATTCCTCCCATATTCAGAATGAATTAGATATTTTGTTTAATACGTTCGATGATTTTAGTGGTAGAATAACCCTGAACGAGGTCAATGGTTTTTACTGAACCACCTGAATTTATAACGAAATCTGCTCCTACGATGTTGCTAACAGAATAATCGTTTCCCTTTACAAGTACATCAGGTTTCAACTGTTTAATTAGGTTAAGCGGCGTATCTTCGTCGAATAAAATTACAGCATCAACAAATTGCAGCGCAGCGATGATGTAACTCCTCGAATATTCCGAACTTATCGGGCGTTGAGGGCCCTTTAAATAGCTAACAGAGCGGTCGGTATTTATTCCTACAATCAGTTTCTCGCCTAACGCAGCTGCTTTCTCCAGGTAGTCGACGTGGCCAGGGTGGAGGATGTCAAAACATCCATTAGAAAACACAATTTTATTACCCAGGCTGCGCCACTGTATACAAAGGCTTTGAAGAGCGGGTAAGAGGTACACTTTTTCAGCTACAGGGAGCATTGATCAATTCTTTACATAATGATTGGATGACGTACTGGCTTTATTCAAAGAAGCGTCCTTTCTTTTCATCAAGGCAACGATTAATACACTCAATGCGCCGAAAATTACAAAAGCAAGAGTTTGAGTGGCGTGGGTAAGTGTAGCAAACAATACTCCGTCATCTTCAGCTACTCCGTA
The DNA here is from genome assembly GCA_964542855.1 of uncultured Roseivirgaceae bacterium. Lineage (GTDB taxonomy): Bacteria > Bacteroidota > Bacteroidia > Cytophagales > Cyclobacteriaceae > CAZIWJ01. The sequence goes on along the minus strand of CAZIWJ010000116.1, from coordinate 6,998 downwards.
AAGTAATAAGGCTCCTGATACCAGGATATGAAAGGTTCCAATACCACCCTGAACGGGAGCTGCCATGCCGAGGGCTCCCATAGTCATTACGGTTAAACCAGCCCGAACACCTAGATGTGCTGTTTCAGGAATAGCAAAAAAGACGAAATAAGACATAAAATAGTAACACAACCACATTAACACAGTCAATCCTACGAACAGCACCGGATTACTAAGCTTTCGAATACTAAGTAAACCTTCAAACAGCCCTTTAAAAAAGTCAAATGCCCGGGCCACAAAAGGGTTTTTATACAGTTGCGATTTAAACTTGGTAACCAGTAAAACCACAACTAAAAATGCTGCCGTTCCTGTAATGAGCAAAACGATGCTATTTGCTACGTTAACATTCTTAAACTTACTATCGAAAAAGTCAACGATGAAAGACTGCACTCGCCCAAATTCTACCAGAAAGGTTAGCAAAACAACTAGTAGCAGCATAAATACGTCAATAATCCTTTCGGCTACAACAGTACCAAATGATCGGCTTACTGCTATGTTATCCAATCGTTTTAATATACCACAGCGTGTTACCTCACCAGCCCGGGGAAAGGCCAGATTAGCAAAATATCCAACCATTACAGCTAAAAACGTTCTGAAGGAGTGAGTTTTGTAACCCAGGGGCTTTAACAACATTACCCAACGGATCGCCCGTAAGTAATGGCTGAGTACAAAAATACACACGGTAGCCATAATCCACCGGTAATCCACCTCACCGAGTTTGGCAATCATTTTTTGCAGCTCAAGGTCTTTGAATACATACCAGAGTAAGCCCCCGGCTATTAACAAAGAGATAACATACTGAATAACTTGCTTGGTTTTCACTGGCTTAAGTGTTTAACTGATTGTGCTCGTTAGGAAAAACTACAAGAGGACGATAAACTTTGGCCTCTTCCAGCGGCATAAACGCGTAAGAAATAATTATAATAACATCGCCCGGTTGAACTTTACGGGCTGCCGGACCATTTAGGCAAACTGTACCCGTATTTCTCTCTCCTTTTATTACATACGTTTCAAGCCGTTCACCATTATTAATATTTACAACCTGAACCTTTTCATTCGGTATAATATTGGCAGCTTCCATCAGCGATTCATCAATGGTAACACTACCTACGTAATGTAATTCTGCCTGCGTAACCTTAACACGATGAATTTTCGATTTCAACACCTCTACATTCATAACTTAACTCCTGATTCTGGTTAGCACTACCAATGATCTTTTTTGGCAAAACTATAAATAAATATTAACTCACAACAGCAGGTTATCAATCAACCTTACTTCGCCAACAAATACCGCTACACATAACGCAACGGGTTGATTAACTATTTCACGAATGGGTTCAAATGTTTCAGAATTCACCACAGCAAAATACTCCAGTTTTACTTGCGGTATTGTTGAAAAATAGTCGGTGGCTGAACGTACAGCTTCTTCAACGGATTGGCCATTGAGTAGTTGTGCACGGCTCATAACAAGAAACGAGTACAGTTTGGCGGCCTCGCTTAGTTGTGCTGAGGTTAGCCTTTTATTCCTGGAAGAAAGAGCCAGCCCGCTTGGTGCGCGCACGGTCGGTACCATGGTTAATGCAATAGGATAAGATAAATCGTCAGTCAGTTTCTTGATCACTGCAAACTGTTGCAAATCTTTTTGTCCGAAATAAGCTCTTTCGGGCTGAACTATATTAAACAGCTTACTTACTACAAGAGCCACCCCGTTAAAATGACCAGGGCGGTGCTTGCCTTCCAGGTACCTGGTTACACTACCTATGTCAATAGTGAGTAAATTGTCTTTACCGTTGGGGTACATTAATTCGTCATTGGGCACGAACACAGCGTCGCATCCTATATCTTCAAGCATTTGCATGTCGTGGTCCAGCGTGCGAGGATAACTTGCTAAATCGCTCGTATTGTTAAACTGGGTGGGGTTTACGTAAATGCTGCAAACGGTAAGTGCATTATCGGCCAAAGAATGACGTATGAGGCTCAGATGACCCTCGTGCAACGCACCCATAGTAGGAACAAGACCAATCGATCGGCCGGAAGCTCTATGGTGGTTTAGAAAAGTGCGTAATGCACTAATTGCGGTAAATTTTTGCATGCTTGCCGGATATTAAGTTCGCAACAAGCGCAAAAATGGCAAAGTATATAAAAAATTCGTAATTTCGCATAATCATTTCTTATATATCCACATAAATACACAGTAGTATGTCAAAACTTCGCATTCTTTATGTAGCCAGCGAAATCAATCCGTTTTTAAAAACCTCAGAGGTCGCCGATTTTGTTCGCAAGCTGCCTCAGGGTATGCAGGAAAGGGGTATGGAAATCCGCATTCTCGTGCCTCGTTTCGGACTGATCAACGAGCGCAAGAACAGGCTGCACGAAGTAGTGAGACTTTCCGGGATTAACATTGCCGTTGGTAATGAAGAAAAGCCTTTAACAATTAAAGTTGCTTCTATCCCTAATGCTAAACTACAGGTATATTTCATTGATAATGAAGATTACTTTCACCGTAAATCAGTTTTTTTTGACAAGGAGGACAAATTCCATGAAGACAATGATGAACGGGCAATTTTTTTCTGCAAGGGCGTTATAGAAACGGTTCGCAAATTGGGCTGGTCGCCTGATATTGTGCATTGTAACGACTGGATGACCAGCCTGATTCCAATGTATCTTAAAACCACTTACAAAAACGATCCCGTTTTCAAAAACACGAAAACAGTATTTACCATCTACAACAATGATGTTGTTACTTATAAGTTCAACGGCAACGTTATTGAGAAGGTAAAAATGATCGATATTGATGATAACATGCTCGACCCATTAAAGTCGGCCGATATAGCTGGCTTCGTAAAAATTGGCATTGAATACTCTGATGCAGTCATTAAAGCTGATGAGAAAACCAGTGAAAGCTTTGAAGAACTTTTTAGCGAATTTGTGGAAAGAAAGAAGATTGATGTCATTGAGAAAGGAGATGATCTGCTCGATTCGTACTATAATCTGTACAACGAACTGGCAGGGTAAAACAATGTGGCCAGCAGTTATTCTGCTGGTCCTTTTTCTTAGTACAGGATGTGGTGAGAGTGAAATAGAACCAGTTAACGTTGGCGAACAGCAGGTGGAAGTAGTGTATAAGGAAATTCCACTTACTTTTGCCAGTCAGATTCAATTAGATTCCATACGTACATCTAACACCGGGCGAATATTAGTTGGAGGGTACAGCGATTTAAATTTTGGTAACCTTAAAGCCCGGGCTTTTTTCCAGTTAAATACCTTTCCGGGAGTAAGTATACCCGATAATGCAACTTACGACTCCGCTAAATTTTCAGTAGTTGCGAATTACATACACGGTGAAAAGTCGTCAAACACTGCCTTTAACCTTAAAATCAGTAAGCTAGCCGAAGCCATTATCGATACAATTTCTTACTATAGTTTTAATGAAATAGGGGTAGCCTCGCCAATCGATACTGTACAACTGGCGCTCGATTCATTAATTTCATCCGGTGGTAGTAAGGATGATACGTTAACCGTACGTTTGAATGAAAACTTTGGCAGGGAATTATTTAATGTTATTCGTCCCATCAGTACAGATGGCTCCCAAGCTAGCCGCGATGAAGCCCTACTTTCTGAATACAACGGTTTGGCGCTGGAGCCTGTTAACAACTCGGTGGTTGCCGGGTTTGCTTCTAATACTATCCGCTTTACGGTGTTTTATTCAACTGGGGATACAACTGGTACTTATTCTGTTGGATATGATAACGACTTCTCAAGAGCTTTTTATAACATCGAAAGCGACCGTTCCGGTACTCCTCTTGAAATGTTAATGGCCGGAGAAACCGATTATTTTGCCGATAGTACAACCGGATATTTTCAGGCAGGAGCAGGTATATTTCCTGTAATAGACTTTACCAACTTTTTCCGCTTTCTAGACGAAGTAGAGGCAAATGGTGAAAATATTGCTATTAATAACGCAGAACTGGCCCTGGATATTAATGCTCAAGCGAACGGAATAGCCGCTCCTCCCGGAATACTGGGCAACCTGGAGTGGGCAGTAGAACCTGTTGTTAGCTCGGAAGAAGACTACAACGTTATTATCGATAATCTAATCAATTCCTCAAGAGGATCGTTAATCGATAATTTTCCTACATACAACAGAAATAAACAAGCTTACATTAGTAGCGTTACGCCAACGTTGCTAGGTTTAAAGGAAAGAGCAGATCGAAATCGCTTTTACCAGATTGCTCTTATACCTAGCGTAATTACTGGTAATAATTCTTCCCGGTTTAATAGCGTGGCAGTTAATAGAACAACGGTATCAAATAGCCGGTTAAAAGTATTTTACACAACTATAAGGTAGTTCGCGCACCTTTTTTTAATAGTATCAACCTTTAATTCCCCCTCTCTATGTGCGGTATTGTAGCCTATGCAGGCAAAAAGGAAGCCTGCCCGATCATTCTAAAAGGATTGAAGCGCCTCGAGTACAGAGGGTACGACAGCGCCGGCATTGCAATTCTTAACGGTTCGCTAAACGTATTCAAGAAAAAAGGGCGGGTTGGTGACCTTGAGAAATTTCTGGATCATAAGAAACAGGAAGGGGCTTCTACCCACGGAACCGTAGCAATCGGGCACACCCGCTGGGCTACCCACGGAGAACCTAACGATGAAAATGCGCATCCACACCTTTCTAATAATGGAAAAATAGCAGTAATACATAACGGTATTTTTGAAAACTATTCTTCTATTAAACAGGAGCTTGTAGAAGAAGGGTTTACATTTTCCAGTGAAACAGATACAGAAGTATTTGTCAATTTCCTGGAAAGTATCCTGGAAAATACAGGTAACTCTTTCGAAGAAGCGGTTCGTATCGCTCTGAACAAGATTGTAGGAGCTTATGCTGTTGTAATCACCTCAGAAGACCACCCGGGTATGCTTGTTGCAGCACGCAGAAGTAGCCCGTTGGTGGTTGGAGTAGGTAAAGATGAGTACTTTTTTGCTTCAGATGCTACTCCAATTGTAGAATACACTAACGAGGTGGTTTACCTCAACGATAACGAGATAGCTGTAGTAAAAGATGGTACGCTAACTGTAAAAGACCTTGAAGATGTACCTCAAACTCCCTACGTTCAAACCCTCGATATTAAATTGGAGTCTTTAGAAAAAGGTGGGTACGATCATTTCATGCTTAAGGAAATTTTCGAACAGCCACGTTCCATTAAAGATTGTATGCGGGGCAGGATTAACGCCGAAAATGGAAACTTAAAGCTGGGAGGTATCAGTAACTACATCGATAAGATGATTAATGCCCAGCGTATTATTATTATCGGATGTGGCACTTCCTGGCACGCTGCGCTGGTAGCCGAGTACTTTTTTGAAGACCTGTGTCGTATACCGGTTGAAGTTGAATACGCCTCTGAATTCAGGTATCGTAACCCGATTATCAATAAAGATGATGTGGTCATTGCTGTATCGCAGTCTGGAGAAACTGCCGACACCCTGGCTGCAATGGAACTGGCAAAAAGCAGGGGAGCAATAATATTTGGGGTTTGCAATGTGGTCGGTTCTTCTATTGCCCGGATGTCGCACGAGGGCGTTTACACGCATGCCGGTCCTGAAATTGGAGTAGCCAGTACGAAGGCTTTTACCGCTCAGCTTACGGTACTGTTCATGATTGCTATGCTTATCGGAAAGCGAAGAGCACTGATTAATGAACGAAAATTCCAGATGCTAATTAATGAAATGGCCGTTATTCCGTCGAAGGTAGAGCAGGTTCTGAAAGCCAATGAGCAGATTAAATACATAGCAGATCTCTACAAAAATGCCAAAAATGCACTCTACCTGGGGCGTGGCCTGAATTTTCCTGTGGCGCTGGAGGGAGCGTTAAAGCTTAAGGAAATCTCCTACATCCATGCTGAAGGCTACCCGGCAGCTGAAATGAAGCACGGGCCTATTGCATTAATTGACGAGGAAATGCCCGTTATTTTTATTGCTACGAAAGACAGCTCCTACGAGAAAATAGTATCAAATATTCAGGAAGTTAAAGCACGTAAGGGAAAGGTGATCGCTATAGTTACTGAAGGTGAACAAACGTTACACGAGATGGCTGAATTCGTTATTGAAGTACCCGCCACCAGCGATCTTGTAATGCCCCTGATTTCTGTAGTCCCGCTACAGTTGCTTTCTTATCATATAGCTGTTCTAAGAGGATGTAACGTGGATCAGCCCAGAAACCTTGCAAAGTCGGTTACTGTAGAATAAATCTGACAGCAATCCTTGGGAATGAAATCCCGATTTAGGAACTGTTTAGGACCTTATGCCAGGTTATTGGTTGGAAATCATTATATAAATATCTGAAATACAATAGATTAATAAGTTTTAATCGTAATTAAATACATTGGTATACTATTAGTGTAAGATATGAGTAAGAAAAATGCCTCATTACAAACAAACTGAAACTCATATGTTACGATTACTCACGCTAACCCTGTTCTCGGTGATTACCGCTGTTAGTACTCCAAAAGTTCAGGCACAGGATTTTGAGTTCACGCAAAACAAAATAGAGGCGGTTTACATTTATAACTTCATCAAATTTACCAAGTGGCCTCAGACATCTGATAGCTTCGTAATCGCTGTAATTGGTAAAGAAGGTTTAGTGGATCATCTTAAAGAGCTATCGCAAAGTAAAACAGCTAACGGCAGGCCGATTGTCGTTAAGGAACTGGAGTCAGGTGGATTTGATGCCTCCGCCGATTTGGTTTTTGTTCAAAACGTTAACGTGCTCAACATTGAAGAGCTCATGAAGCAGTATAGGGATAATCATACAATGATTTTCACTCACGACCCCAAAGGACTACAAAAAGGTAGTTGCGTTAATTTTCAGGAATCTGGAAACCGGGTAAGGTTCGAGATCAATTTTGCCTATTTAACTCAAATGAATATACAAATTGCTTCTAAACTTAAGTCCTTTGCCA
>CAZIWJ010000115.1:2335-11290 GCA_964542855.1 uncultured Roseivirgaceae bacterium | reverse complement strand
TGGTAGAAAGTAAGCAGCACTAAACCAAAAAAAATCTGCAAAACTGCAGTCGATAAATCAATTAGCAACTTGGAAAGTCCTTTCTGAATAATAATAATATCGAAGAACCGGTTCATCAATTCCGGCGTGTAGTAGCGGAACAGGGATTCTGAGCATATCCGGGGTATGCGATAGGCAAATTCTAATGAAGCTCTGGTGAACACCCGACGCTGCAGAATTTCTACTATGGATATCTGCATAATCTGCAAGCCACCGTTTAAAATAATTCCACCGATAACAAGGCCGATTAACAGATAAACCGAATTAATCCATAACCCGCCCGATATAAAGCTAACAATGGCCTGGGTTCCCAGCGGTAAGGATAAACTGATAATACCAATTGTAATGGCATAAATGTAAACGTATCCAATATCTTTTTTTTCGCTAATAAGCAGGTTAAAGAGTCGTTTTACCGGTGTTAGTTCTTTTTTTGAGTCACCTTTACCGGCGGTCTGGCTTACCATTCCTTTAAACGGAAAAGCAACCAGAAACGGAACGTCCTGTCTATCGTCAGAGAGAATTTGCCCGGAAAGTTTATCCAGGCTGGTTTGGTAAATATTCCCTTCTTCATCGAATGTTTTGGTCATCAACCCCTTTCTGGAGGGTTCCAGCATAACCGGGTAAATGTGTTCAGACTCTTTCTGGAAAATTAGAATGGGAAATTCAAGATCCTCAATGAAGCTGCGGAACTGATCACCCTTTACCTGGTGATTTAGAAAAGTGAGCTGTACGTCGCGGGCGATGTGCGAAATTTCCTGGGCAAAAAGATCTAGTTGATTTTCTTTAATTATCGGAGCATGAAGCTCAAAATTATTTTCCAACTGGATCAAGTCAGCCTCGTGGCCAACAAACTTGGCAAATTCCGAAATCACACCTAAAATTTGCTTTTTGGTCACGGTATTCTACTTGTTTAGGGTTAGTTATTTAGAATCTTTACAAATCTTAAAAAGGAACGGTACTTAACCAAAAAGGTTTTTGATGCTCGTTCCAAAGTACACTTAAAATATCGTTAAGCATTACTGCTTATACAATAGCATAAGCAGAAAGTATGTTGTTCAAAAAGGATTTTAATAAAAAGGCCCATACTGATTGCAGCACGGGCCTAATAAATTGGTTGAACAGAAAATTATTTTATCGACATTAATTCAATATCGAAGGTTAAGTCTTTACCTGCCAGCGGATGATTTGCGTCAAGTACCACCTTTTCCTCGGTTACCTGGGCTACTACAACCGGCATGGAAGAACCATCCTGCCGCTTAACGGCCAGTTGCTGCCCTTCTTCAGGATTAATATCTTCAGGAACATCCTGTCGGGGTACCTCCAGCATCATTTCAGCGTTATGGTCACCATAAGCTTCGTTACTAGGAATATCAACTGTTTTGGAATCGCCAACTTCCATTCCCTGAACAGCTTTCTCAAACCCGGGAATCATATTTCCGGCACCCAACTGGAATTCCAACGGATCTTTCTCTCGTGAAGAATCGAATACGCTGCCATCCTCTAACTTTCCGGTATAGTGAACCTGTACGGTATCACCTGATTTTGCATTGGCCATGTGAGCTTCTTTTATGATTATAAAGTGGCAAGTTACAAAATAAGATAACCAAGCGAAAACCATAGCCATATTAACTGAGTTTCGAATGGTTCATTGCTACCAATCCCTGTTTATACGCCGTACGTTTTTCAGGCCAGGAAATTAGGGCGGTCCAGTTTGGTGGCAATACGGTAAGCCGTATTCATTAAACCAACGTGGCTGTACGCCTGCGGGAAATTACCCCACTGGCTGCCGGTTTTCTCATCTACGTCTTCACTGAATAAATCTAAATGATTGCTGTAGGTCATCAGATGATTGAAAGTTTCAACCGCTTCCTGTATCCGTCCTACGCAGGCCAGGGCCTCTACATACCAGAAAGCGCAAATCAGGAATGTAGTTTCGGGCTCTCCGAAATCATCGGCGTGTTTATACCGGTAAAACAAACCATACCCGGTTTTTAACTCTTTCTCCAAATTTTCCAGGTGCTTGTGTGCGCGTTGGGAAGAAGGGTCCAGGTAGCCCATCATAATTAACTGCAGGGTGCTGGCGTCCAGGTTCTTTGTGCCGATAGCCTGGGTGTAAACGCCCCTTTCCTCATCGTAGCAGGCTTCAATTTTTTCGGCTGCTGCGTCCTTCAGCCGCATGGCTTTTTGAACCAGGTGTTCGTCTTTCAGTATTTCACCAATTTTCATCGCAGCACTACTGCCCGCCCAGTGAAACAGGAAGGTATAGCAATGGTACTGACTTTTATCGCGGAATTCCCATAAGCCGGCATCCGGCTCATCCATGGTATCTTCAATTTTGCCCAGCACCTGGTGCGCCAGTTTTAACGACCCGGCCCGCTCATCGGCAATAAAACGCTTATCTACGTATAGCGGTAAAAGGGACAATAGAATTTGCCCGTATACATCGTTTTGTATGTGTTCATAAGCCTGGTTGCCTACCCGAACGGGTTTATTGCCCAGGTAACCCTTTAAATCGGTAATTCGCTCAACCAGGCTATTCCCCCCGCTAATGGAATAAAGGGGCTGGTAACGGTCGTTTTGCTCGTTAGCCGAAATGTTGGCAATGTAATAAAAGTACTTCTCCGACTCGTCGAAGTGACCGATGTGGTTAAATGCTGTTAGCGTGTAAAAAGTATCGCGCAACCAGCAGTACCGGTAGTCCCAGTTTCTGCCGCTCCCCGGCGCTTCCGGTAATCCGGTGGTTGCCGCAGCTATAATTCCACCCGTATCTTCGTACTGATGAATTTTCAGGGTTAGGGCAGAGCGTATTACCTGCCGCTGGTTAAAGCTTCCTATGCTGGTACTTTTAACCCATCGGCGCCAGTAATTAATGGTACCGCTTAAAAATCGCTCGGACGTACTTTCTACCGGTGCCTCCAGCGGAGCTCCGTACGACAATACCATGTACCGCTTTTCGTTCAATACGAAAGGCTGGTTTTCCAGGATGTGCGTAAGCGACATATCAGTGGTAAGGCGAACTTCTTTCTCCAGCCCCAGGAATTTCAGGTGGTTGCTGGCCTGGTGTACCGTAGGAGTGTAGTTGCCGTACTCGCCTTTTGGTTCGCAGGAAACATGAATCCGGGGTGTTCCGGTAAGGGGCTCAATTTTTCTAACTACCATCAGTGGACGGAAGTACCGGTCGTATTGAAAAAAACGGGGAGCAAAGTCAGTAACCCGGTACGAACCCTCTTCACTGGTTATTTCTGTGCAAAGAACATTGGTATTTTCAATGTAGTACTGCTTCGACTCAAAACTTTCGGAACAAGGCTTAATGCAGAAACTGCCGCCCTTATCCTCATCAATTAAGCTGCCGAACAGGAAGGAACTGTCAAATCGCGGCCAGCACAACCAGCTAATGTTGGTATCTTTATGAATGTGGGCCATAAAGGCACAGTTGCCAATGAGTCCGTAATTGTATGTATGTTTTGCCATTATAATTTATTAGTTCGCTCAACCTTGAATGCAAACGGGTTATCTGATACTTAACTGGTAACAACTATCTTGCGAAGGTGTTACGTTACATTTTTAAATGCATAAACTTAATGCAATAAAGCAATTTAAAGCCTATTGTATTCTTACATCGGTTTAACAAAGTGCTCTACATTTTTTTTATTTGAAAAGTTAATCTGCTTTTATGAAAATTATAGCGATAGGAAGAAATTACGCTGACCACATTAAAGAGCTAAATAATGAGTCCAGTGGTGAGCCGGTAGTATTTATGAAACCGGATACAGCCACCCTCAAAAACGATGCGCCTTTTTATTACCCGGAATTCAGTAAAAACATTCACTACGAGGTAGAACTGCTCCTGAAAATTAGCAAGGAAGGCAAATACATCCAGGAAAAATTCGCTTCTAATTATTACGAAGAAATTGGCATTGGTATCGATTTCACCGCCCGCGATTTGCAAGCTAAAGCTAAAGAGAAAGGGTTGCCCTGGTTCCTGGCAAAAGGATTTAACGGTTCGGCACCGATATCTGAATTTGTGCCGATGGGCAATTATGCCGATATCAGTAATTTGAACTTTAGCCTGGTGGTCGACGGCAAAACGAAACAGCAGGGCAATACCTCGCTCATGCTGTTTCCCTTTAATACAATCATTGCTTACGTATCGCAATTCGTTACCCTGAAAAAAGGAGATATTATTTTTACCGGCACGCCTAAAGGGGTTGGCCCGGTTTCAATTGGTAACGTACTGGAAGCCTACATCGAAGACAAAAAAATGCTAACCTGTGAAATTAAATAATGTCACTCAGGCCCGCTTAAGTCAACTGTTTTACGGGCTGTTGTTTATCGCGTTAATGGGGGCTTCAGAACCAGAAGCCAGTAATTATTTCCTGTTTCCGATTAACCCCGGGCAAAGGGGATACTTGTCGGGGAATTTCGGGGAATTGCGCTCTAATCATTTTCATGCCGGAATTGATATTAAAACGGGTGGGAGAACCGGACTCCCGGTGTACGCGGCAGCCAACGGGTACGTGAGCCGAATTAAGGTGTCTACTTCCGGCTACGGAAATGCACTTTACGTGCAGCACCCCAACGGTAACACTACCGTGTATGCGCACCTGCGCGAATTCAATGAAGAAATTGAAGCTTACGTGGAAGCTGAACAGTACCGTCGACAGCGATTTGAAGTGGAAATGTTTCCCGATAAAGGGGAGCTGGCAGTAAAAAAAGGAAAGCCCGTAGGTAAATCCGGAAACAGCGGGTCCTCGGGAGGGCCGCACCTTCACTTCGAAATTCGCAACAGCCGTCAGCAACCACTCGATCCACTGCAATTCCGCTTTAGCGAATTTGTTGATAATATTCCCCCGCTGGTTCGTAAAATAGCCCTGGTTACGCTCGATAAAGATTCACGCATTAACGGGGCCTTCGGAAGGTTTGAGTTTCCGGTCCGGTATTCTGGCGGGAATTACGTGGTAAAACAACCTATTCATGCTACAGGTAGAATTGGTATTGAAATGGCAGCCTACGACCAGGCCAACGGAGTTGGTAACCTGTACGGAATTAACCGGATCAGGGTGAAGCAAAACGGACAGGAAATTTTCTACCAGCATATCGATAAATTCTCCTTCAGCCAGTCGCGACAAATTAACGTGCACATTAATTACGCTAATTTCAGAAAGAACGGAACAAGAAGGTTTTTCAAGTTGTACCTCGATAAAGGCAACCAACTGCCTTTTTACAAGGTGAACGGAACCCGTGGTAGCGTGGTGGTTCCGGATAAAAAGGAGCAGGAAATAGAAATCAGCCTGAACGACCATTACGATAATGAGCGCAAAGTCTCGCTTACATTAATCCCGGAACCTGCTGAAACAGTTGCCGACGACGACAATATTTATTCCGATAACCGGCCTTATTACGTGCAGGGAAATATCCTGAAATTATACGCCCCCTTCGGTACCGGGCAGGCCAACTTCTACCTGCGTAGAATGCCTTACTCCAGAAAAGCCGATTACGTTGCCGGTAATAAGGATGTTTACCTGTGGAATGTTAACCAGGGAATTCCCGATTCGGTGGTGATCCAAAACGAAACTATTCGCTTTCCGCACGCTTCACTCGTTCCGGGTAAAACCGATTTTAAATTATATGGCAACCGGTATACTGTTCACTTTCCCGATTATGCCTTGTTCGATACCACCTTCGTTGAAATGTATCATCAATACGATAGCCTGAACGAACGGGAAGTGTTCCATATCCACGAAGATCTGGTGCCGCTGAAAGGAAATTATTCTATTACGCTAAAGCCGGAAAAGAATTATCCCGATAAGAACAGAACGGCCATCTATGCTTTCGATGAAGATAACGAGGTGTATTACCAGGGGGGTGAGTGGCAAGGCAATGAAATTAGCCTGAAAACCCGGTATTTTGGTAACTATACCCTGCTTACCGATACGGTGGCTCCTGAAATTAGGCCTACCGATTTACAGGGCAACCGGATTAGCTTTAAAATCACCGATAAACTTTCCGGAGTAGATACTTACGAAGGACGCATTAACGGGGAGTGGGTGCTGATGGTGTACGATGCCAAAAATGATTACCTGTGGTCGAAACCACGCAATAGCCAGTTACCACTGAAGGGTAACTTTACCCTGAAGGTTACCGATAACGCGGGCAATAGTAAAACTATCGAGCGAGCTTTAAATTAACCGTATGTTCTTCCTGGCTTCCAAACTGCTGCAGTATCTTACCCAGCCGCTTTTCGTATGCACCCTGCTAATAATAGCCAGCTTTTTTGTTGGCAACCGCAGGTGGAAAAAAATACTTCTGGTTGTTCCCTTAATTACCTTATTATTACTTAGCAACGGGGTGTTTGTTTCGGAATTATACCGTTTGTGGTCAGTACAACCCACTCGTACGGAAGAACTCAACACTCCGTACGAGGCCGCCATTATCCTGGGCGGTACCGTGGGAACTAACGCGGAGCCTTTCGACCGGATTTTTTTTAATGGGGAGGTTAACCGCTTGCTCCTTCCGCTTTCCCTGTATAGAAATGGAAAAGTTAAAACGCTGGTCCTTTGCGGAGGGTCGGGCTACGTACTTGATAGTAAAAGAAAAGAGTCCGACCTGGTGAAACAGTACTTACTAGAAGCAGGTGTACCCGGTGAAGATATCATCCTGGAAAGCAGTTCAAGAAATACCCACGAAAATGCAGAATTTATTAAACCCCTGCTTGAAGAAAACTTTTCTAAAAGTGCCCGGTTTTTACTTTGCACTTCCGGCTGGCACCTGCCGCGCGCACTGGGGTGTTTCCGGCAGGAAGGAATTTCGGTTCAGCCTTTCTCTTCCGATCCGTTGTTCAAAAGAAATTATACGCCCGATTCTTTCCTGGTTCCTTCTCCCGGAGCACTGGAAGCGTCGCATCGGCTCATTAGGGAATGGGCAGGCATGCTGGCTTATAAAGTAATGGGTTACGTTTGAAAAGGTTGCGGGGTAAAACACAATACGAAAATAACCAGAGCAATCCAGCCCAGGATTTTCCGCCCGGTGGTGAGCGGGCGTTCGTCGTACACCCTGGGATGCTTCACTCCCAGTATTCTGCCCAGCAGGAACCCGAATACGATCCACCCCGGGTATCCTTCAATTTCCGGGAAGAAGAGGGTTAGGAAATACTGCCCGGTAAACACCGAAGTAGCCAGCAACAAGTTATTGTAAGTACTGGATAGGGTCCGGGAGAATATGACGTACAGCAATCCTACGTACAGTGGAATCCGCCATAGTAACTCCGTTGATGAATAATCATTGTGAAAAGGGAGTAGGCCTAACCCGGCGTAGAAAATAAACGCAGCGAACAAGACTATGGAAACGGTCCCGGCCTTTTTGTGCCCGAGTAACCCGTACAAAATATGCCCGCCGTCTAATTGCCCGATCGGGATCAGGTTCAGGGCCGTAAAAAACAATGCCAGGTAACCGGCAAATAACCAGGGGTAATGCACCATTTCGTAATCATTGGGTACGCGTTCCGGGTCGTTGGCCACCTGCTGTTTGAAGAATTCAAACAACAGGTTGTTACCGGTTTTAAAAGCTATTACCGTAGAATCATTATATACGTAATCGGCGTACTGCTCACCGTACTGCTCGTACTCCGGGTGAATATCGTACAGGTACTGTTGAGGCGGAAGATTGGAAAAACCATAAATTAACACGCCCAGGGCAACTACAAAACCGGCCAGCGGACCGGCAATGCCGATGTCGAAATATTTGGTTCGCGAACTAATCATTTCCCGGATGCGGATGAAGGCTCCCATGGTACCGATAGAAGGCGCCCCGATAAAGCCAAACCAGAGCGGAATGTAGTAGGGGAACGATACTTTCACTTTGTGCCACTGGGCCGTGAAATAATGCCCGAACTCGTGAACGGTAAGGATTCCGAGGAAGGGGATAGAAAAAGTGAGACCGCCAACTATTGTGTTCCAGTCCAGTTGCATGTCGCTGTATAGAATAGAAATACCGTAACGCCACTCTATCCCGGCCAGGGTAGTGGTAATAAGCGTAACAGTAAAAAGGGAAAACTGAATAAGGATTCGTTTCTGGGATTGATTCATAAAGTGGCAAAAAAATTAATCAGGTCGCGTTCCGGTGTAATCTGAACCGCTTGCAGGCCCATCTGTTTTGCCGCATTTACATTTTCGAGTTTATCGTCTAAAAACAGCGTTTGTTCAGGCCGGATTTTTTCCTGGTGAATAACCTGATCGAAAATTTCGGGGTTAGGCTTGCGTTTGCCCATTTCGTGCGAATAATACACCTTGTGCACAAACTCGTGAATGCCTTTTCTACCCGAAATCTCATTTATGGCCCGGTTAAAAGACTGTACGTGAATGTTATTGGTATTGCTTAACACGAGGGTATGGTACCGGGAGCGAAGTTCGGCCATGAGGTTCAGCCGCTCCGGGGGAATGTTCAGCAGCATGGCATTCCAGGCCTGGTCAATAGCTTCATCGGTTAGTTCCGACGCGGTGAACGCACGAATGGTATTGCGGAATACTTCATCCGATACGAGGCCTCTTTCGTGTTGCTCAAATGCCGGATGGCTGGCCAGTGCCTGTACTTCCTGCTCTGTAAGATCGGCCAGCCGGGCAAAAGCTGTAAATGATTGTTGCGTATTGATGTTAATGACCACACCGCCAAGGTCGAAGATAACCGTTTTGAACTTCATAGCTGTTGTATTAATCCGTACAAATATGTTTATTTGCACTCCTGTTTTCAAGCAATTGTAAAAAAACAGGTGCGTCGTGCACGTAAGGGCCCATAGCTCAGCAGGTTAGAGCACCTGACTCATAATCAGGTGGCCGCTGGTTCGAGCCCAGCTGGGCCCACAGCAAAAAGCAGCAATCTTTATAAGGTTGCTGCTTTTTTTATTTTCCGCAATAACTTTTG
>CAZIWJ010000115.1:0-2235 GCA_964542855.1 uncultured Roseivirgaceae bacterium | reverse complement strand
AAAAATATGATGGGCGAAAACTGTTCAATCCAGGTGAAAGGGCATCTAAAACCAGGGAAAATGACCCCAGTAGTCCGCAGCTTTTATACCTTTACAATATGCGGTATATCTTTATTTTTATTTTACTGGCGGGATGCACTCCTTCAGAACAAGCTGCTCAACGGCAACCCAACTCGCTTGCTCAAAGCAGCAGCCCATACTTGTTGCAACATGCTTACAACCCGGTAAACTGGTATCCGTGGGCTGATTCGGTACTGAATAAAGCCCGGGAGGAAGATAAACTCATGATCATCAGCATCGGCTACGCGGCCTGCCACTGGTGCCACGTCATGGAACGGGAAAGCTTTGAAGATACCACCGTAGCCCGGATCATGAACGAGAACTACGTATCGGTGAAAGTTGACCGCGAAGAACGGCCCGATGTAGACCAGGTGTACATGGATGCCGCCATGATCATCAACGGACAGGGTGGGTGGCCGCTAAACATTATAGCCCTGCCCGACGGGCGGCCGGTACACGCTGGTACTTATTACCAGAAAAAACAGTGGGTTAAAACCCTGGAATATTTCCGTAATATGTACCGGAAGAAACCCCGCGTGCTGCGGGCCCAGGCTAACCGGGTAGAAAAAGGGCTCAATGATCTTGCCGTTACGCCCCCGGAAAATAATGATGCGGTTCAGCTTACCGCAGAGGCCATAAACCGGATAACCGATTCGGTTATCCGGTCTGTTAGCCTGGAGCAGGGGGGAAGAAAAGGCGCGCCCAAATTTCCTACCCCGGTGGTTTACCAGTACCTGCTGCGTTATGCTTACCATACCGGTAACTCCCCCTCACTACGTGCCGTTACCACTACCCTCGATAATATGGCAGCCGGTGGGATATACGATCACCTGGGCGGAGGATTCTCCCGTTACGCCGTTGATGCAAACTGGAAAGTACCGCACTTCGAAAAAATGCTTTACGATAACGCCCAACTGGTAAGCCTCTACGCTAATGCATACCGGTTTACCGCTAAACCAGGCTACCGGAAAATAGTGCAGGAAACCCTTAATTTTTTGGAAAATGAGTTAATGCAGGAATCCGGGCTTTTTGCTTCTTCTATCAATGCCGATTCGGAAGGGGAGGAAGGAAAATACTATACCTGGACTGCCCGTGAACTAAAATCAACGCTGCAAGCAAATTACGCTGCTTTTGCCAGCTACTACAACATAAAGGATACGGGCAACTGGGAACATAACCAGAATATTTTATACCTGAATAGTATTGCTGATGTTCATCAACCCATTCCCGAACCTGTAGTACAAAGCCACGAAAAACTCCTGCAAAAAAGAGCGCGGCGAATAGCACCATCAACCGATACCAAATGCCTGGCGGCCTGGAATGCCATGCTCATTGAAGCCTACCTCGATGCAGCTGCTGCCCTTAACACAAACGAGTACGTTGAAAAAGCTACCCAACTCGCTGAACTGTTTAGCAGTTTTTACCAAAACCCTTCCGGGGGGCTATACCGGAATTATATGAACGGCGAGGCATCTATTCCCGGTTTCCTCGACGATTATGCCTTTTCCATTCGTGCCTTAATTGCACTCTACGAGCATACGTTTAAACCAGACTACCTCGATGAAGCCAACCGCCTTACGCAACACGTTTTAAACCATTTTTCCGCCGATTCAACTTCCCTGTTTTACTATTCTTCCGAAAAAGACCTGATGGTAAGAAAGCAAGAAATGGAAGACGCAGTGATGCCCTCATCCAACGCAGTGATGATGGAAAACCTGTACCGGTTGGGTACTTTACTGGACAAACCGGGCTACCGGGAACGGGCAGTTACAGCCTGGAAATCGGTGCAACCACTGGTAGAGCAGAACCCTTCCTTTTACACGCACTGGCTGAACGGACAACTGAACGAGGTATTTCCTTTCTACGAAGTTGCTATTGTTGGGAAAAACTTTTGTTCAGTTCGCCAGAACATCCAAAACCAGTATTTACCAAATATCATTTTACTGGGTAGTGAACAGGAAGGGAAACTTACCTTACTGAAAAACAAGCAGGTAGAGGGAAAAACCATGATTTACGTATGCCAGGATAAGTTCTGTAAGCTACCCGTTCAGCAGGTAAGCGCAGCCCTGGAACAGATTGAAAAATGAACGAAACAGCATTAACCTTGCAAATGTAAGTTTTAAAAACCTGTTGTCGTATTCTTAAACATCATTGGGTTCTATTTGCTTAAATACT
>CAZIWJ010000114.1:0-11409 GCA_964542855.1 uncultured Roseivirgaceae bacterium | reverse complement strand
AAGAATAACCTGGCCATCGGAGTCGGTAACCTCCTTAATAACTGCTTTCAGGCGCTCCTCAAATTCTCCCTTGTACTTGGCACCGGCAACCAGCAACCCCATGTCGAGGGCAATAATGGTTTTATCTTTTAGCGTTTCCGGAACATCTCCGTCTACAATCCGCTGGGCCATTCCTTCTACAATAGCCGTTTTACCCACTCCGGGTTCCCCGATTAACATAGGATTATTTTTGGTACGTCGGGCCAGGATTTGCAAAACCCGGCGAATTTCCTCGTCCCTTCCAATTACCGGGTCAATTTTACCCGATTTAGCCATTTCGTTCAGGTTTTTGGAGTAACGTTCCAGCGAACGGTACTTTCCTTCGGCGTTGGGGTCGTTTACGTTTGTGCCTCCTCTTAACTCCTTAATGGCTTCTTTTAATCCTTTTTCGGTAAAGCCAAGGTCTTTGAGCATCACTGCTGTTTTATCTTTACCGGATAAAATACCCAGTAGAATATGTTCAACAGCAATGAACTCATCGTTCATACTTTTGGCATGTTGCTCGGCCTGCTGCAAGGCCTGGTGAGCATCGTTCGACAGGTACGGCTGTGCCCCCGATGCTTTCGGGTAGGTTTCAACCTGCTCTTCCAGCCGGCTTTTCAGTAACGATTCATTTACCCCTATTTTCTTCATTAAAAAGGTAAGGGCATTATCATCGCTGGTTAATCCACCCAGTAACAGGTGGCCCGTTTCTATAATTTGCTGCTGGCGCCCCTGGGCAAGTTGCCCGGCCTGCTGCAGCAGTTCCTGTGACTTTATGGTATATTTATCTAGGTTCATGGCTTATGCGTTAGTTTATCTATTAATAAACAATTTGCTCGCCAGCTGCATTTTAATGCCAATTAGTCGTAAATATTTAATTTAACCCCAATTTATTACGCTTAATTACGTCATTATGGCATATAATGTATTTTCTGTGCCGGGTAACCCTGAACATTGTACCGGCTATTTTTCTGTTGCATGAAACAGATCAAAATCAATACGCAAACTGTACATTTGTAAGTAAAGCTGGTTTAACGCGCCGTTTATGTAAATTCTACTCATTTATTTGCTATCCGATTTCATGTAAACCGGACACCATATGCTCAGTGAAGAAAGTGTGAAGATATTTGCGGTTGAGGACGACCCTACCTACACCAAGTTTTTACGCTACATATTAGACCTAAACCCCGATTTTGAGGTTACTTTTTTTAATAACGGAAAAGATTGCCTGGATAACCTGCACCTGCGGCCTAAAATAATTACACTCGATTATTCCCTGCCCGACATGACCGGGGAAGATGTTATTGCGCGGGTAAAACAGCAAGACCCCAACATTTTTGTAATCATTATTTCGGCCCAGGAAGATATCAGTACCGCTGTATCTCTGCTGAAAATGGGCGCTTACGATTACATCACGAAAGATAAAGAAACTAAAGACCGGTTGCTGAATGCCATTAACAACGCCAGGAAGAATATTTCACTGATTAACGAAATTGATGTCCTGAAAAAAGAGGTTTCTGAAAAGTACCAGTTCAGTAAATCAATCATTGGCAATAGCCCGGCTATAAAAAAGGTTTTCGCCCGAATGGAGAAGGCCGTAAAAACCAATATTACCGTTTCTATTACCGGGGAAACCGGTACCGGCAAAGAAGTAGTGGCCAAGGCCGTACACTACAACTGCGAGCGGAAGAAAAAATCATTTGTCCCGGTGAACATCGCAGCCATTCCCTCGGAATTAATGGAAAGCGAATTATTCGGCTACGAAAAAGGAGCCTTTACCGGCGCAAACAGCCGAAGAACAGGAAAATTTGAAGAAGCTAACGGGGGTACAATATTCCTGGACGAAATTGGGGAACTCGACCTGAACCTTCAGGCCAAGCTGCTGCGCGTTATCCAGGAGCGCGAAGTAACCCGCCTGGGCGGTAACAATACCGTAAAGCTCGATGTGCGCATTATTGTAGCCACCCACCGCGACCTGGCTGAAGAAGTGCGAAAGCAACGATTCCGTGAAGACCTTTACTACCGTTTACTGGGCTTGCCCATATACCTGCCCCCACTCAGAGAACGCGACAATGATGTAATCATCCTGGCCAAGTATTTACTGAATAGCTTCTGTAAGGATAATAATCTCGATAAACTCCTAATTACTAAAGAAGCCCAGGCCAAGCTCATGAATTATTCTTTTCCGGGTAATGTGCGCGAGCTAAAATCGATCATGGAACTGGCAGCCGTCATGGCAGACGAAAATAAAATTACCGAAGAGGATATTCAGTTTAACAGTGTGGTGAAAGAAAACAATTTCACTTACGAAGAAATGACCCTGAAAGAATATACTTTTAAAATTATTCAGCATTACCTCGATAAATACGACCACAACGTAATTAAGGTAGCTAAAAAACTCGATATCGGGAAATCTACTATTTATCGTTACCTGAAAGAAATGCCTCAACTCGGTAAAAACGGTAAATCCAGCCAACAATCACATTACAGCGAAACCTACATTTAAAATTTACTTTTTATGCAACAAGGAGAGGTAACCAACCTGAGCTATCTGCACAACATGTGCGACGGGGATCGTACATTTATGGAAGAAATGATTTATAGCTACCTGGATGATATTCCCAGGGCCATAGAAGACATCAGGCAGTACAAACAAGAAGAAGCCTGGGAACTCCTGGGCAAAGCTGTACATAAGATTAAACCCTCCGTTCAGTTTATGGGGCTAGTAACTATAGAGCAGCTTATTATTAGTGTGGAAAAAGACGGGAAACACGCAAGCAATACCGATACCCTGCCCAACAGGGTTGAAAAAATTATAGCAGTGCTGGAAGCAAGTATACCGGAACTGCAACGCAAAATAGACCAGGGTTTGATGGCTTAAAATATAATTTATCCTCTTTTATTTAGAATATTTTCTATTTTTAGGACTTATATGTAAAGTAAATCTTTGTTTATTTAAATTTTAAGGGACTGGCACACCTTTAGCTCAGTGTGGGTATCAATTAGGGTACTTCAATGAGCATACACATACACGACGTACTGGCCGTTTGTAAAATCAGTTGCAACATCGAAGATCATATCATACTTTATGATCCGGGGCACCAGGTAATAATACCGGAATTTTTTCCCAACAGGGTAAGAGTTACTCGTTCTCCTCATTCGTTTCTTGCCAACCAGGCTGAGCTAGTAAACAAACAATACCTGGTATTTTCTACCTCTCCTGTTTATTCCTGGATGTTAATTGAAAAACCAGTTTACGTGGTTTGTTACAATGCACGCGTAAAGGATTTATCATTTTATTATCAACAACAGTATCATCTCCACTTTAAAAATAATCGACTGGAGCTTATGGTCCCGGATCGATCACCCCGCTTAATTAGCAGGCTGTTAGTTAAAGCGAGCAAAGCAGGGCTGGTTAACGTTTTCAGCGACTTGCAAAAGCCCTCCTTTTTTGCGGAAAATTTTCCTGCCGTACCCAGCCGCATCCGGATCAGTTCAACCGTGGAAAAAGCTTCGGCCCGGTTGGAAGAAAAAAACGGCGGCCAGTGGGTGGTTAAAGATCACCTTGATGTAAATTTCAAGGCTGCCTGCACTACAAACCTGGTTCAGGAATAATGACTAACGGCGATTAATAATTATCTTTCGGGTCAGTCTGAAACCAGAATAACCCAATGCAAGGTAATTTAAGCAAAATGGCAGTTGAACTGCACAATCCCGTTTCGTATATCCTGAGGCTGGAAAATGAACTCGCCATGAACGAAGCCCTGGGTCACCGGGTTAGTATTTCCTTCGACGGACAAATTAACTGCGTGAATTGCGGGAGAAAAATAAAAAAAGCTTTTGGCCAGGGTTTTTGCTATCCCTGTTTTATGAATGCCCCGCAAAATGCAGCGTGCATTATTCGCCCTGAATTATGTGAAGCCCACCTTGGCAAAGGGCGCGACCCGGAATGGGAAGCCAGGCATCATTACCAGGAACACATCGTTTACCTGGCGCTAACTTCAACGGTGAAGGTAGGGGTTACCCGCAGTACCCAGGTACCTACCCGCTGGATCGACCAGGGTGCCTGGAAAGCTATACCTGTTGCCCGCGTACCTTATCGTCAGTTGGCCGGAAAAATAGAGGTGGCCCTGAAAGAGTCCTTTACCGATAAAACCTCCTGGCAGAAAATGCTAAAAGATGTCCGGGACAACGAAGCAGAATTAAGCCGGGAAAGAGACCGGCTGGCTACCTTGCTTCCGGAAGACTTAAAAGAGTATGTTATTCCGGATGAACCGGTAACTGAAATTCATTACCCGGTTGTTCAACCACCCGAAAAAGTAAAAAGCCTTAACTTAATGAAACAACCGGAGTATTCGGGCAAGCTAAGCGGGATCAGGGGGCAATACCTTATTTTTGAAGATAATACAGTATTCAATGTCCGCAACCACTCGGGGTTTCGGGTATTTATGGATATAGACTAACAATTCAGTTTTCGTTAACTATTTGCTGGCGATAAAGAAATACCGCGAGGGGTAAAGAAATACCACGAGGGACAAAGAAATACTGCGAGGGATAAAGAAATACCACGAGGGGTAAAGAAATGCCACGGGGGGTAAAAAAATACCGCGAGGGATAAAGAAATACCACGAGGGATAAAGAAATACTGCGAGGGGTAAAGAAGTACCAAGAGGGGTAAAGAAATACCGTTTCAGGCCGGGAAAAAATTCCCGGAATGACTCCCCGACCAACCATTCCAAAAATCATTAACTGCTGGTAAACAGCAAGTTAACTAGTTGGCATTATTATTATAATGTATGAGTATATAACTAATCTTAAAGAAGTTAACGCATAAGTTTGGTTTAAGGGGGTGAAAAGCAGTTGCTCAATGGGCAACTGTTTTTTTATATACGAACCAGTTGCACATCTTCAAAGCTTATATTAATCCGCCCATCTTCCAGTAAAGCTTCTCTGCAAGGGTCAGGGAAGTTGATTAAATCGATCGGGGCCGACCGCTTTACTCCTTTTACCGCTTTACGGACCAGGTGTTCAAAAACATCGAGCTTGGCATTCCATTTAGCAAATGCAAAATGAGTACTTCGGTAGCGGCTGCAAATCGTATTTATTTTACGGGGGGCCAGTTGGCCACACTCTCCCCAAAACAGGGCTTCTCCCGTTAAATTAGTAGCCAGCAAATCGGGTTTGTATCTTTTCTCCTGCGGAAAACGAATTTCTACCCCCAGGTTGGGATATGCAGCATGGTAAAGATGAGCCAGGAAAGCTTTCATGTATACATGCTCCTCACTCTCACCTGATTTTTTAATCAGGACAATTTTCTGGTTAGGTAGTTTAATTGTCCATTTTCTTCTCAGATTTGTCAACAGATAAGCGTTAAAACCCGGGGTGCGTTCTCAATTTGATAAATTTTCCGACTGGTTAATGATATTTTGCTGAGGCTTTGAGCGTACCTGGTTCAGTTCTGCACGGGCAATAAACTGGTCGAACGATTTCTGCAGCGTTACGTTGGTGATAAACTGCTCGTCTACTTCCTCCTTCAGGTACTCGTGCATTTTAGTAGCCCCCACGTCCATTTCAGCCTGCTCTTTTTCGGTAATATCAATGTTGGCGCGGAAGTAATTTTCACGGGGGAGCAACTGCTGCATTTCAAAATCGGTAGCCTGGTCGTTGCCCAGCATGGCAATATTACTAATCGGGCGTACCCACTTCAACTTTCCCCATTGCTGCCCCTGCTGCCAGGAAATAGTTTCGTTGTAGTGCCCGGTTCCCAGTGAAAGCACGCTGATATCATTCAGGCTGATGTTTTCGGTGCCATAATACTCCTGGTTTTCAGGTTTTAGAATTTCAACTACTGCTCCCAGGGCCGGGTTATTCATAAACGTTCCGCCGTCTACGCAGGTCACTTCGTGCTTATTATAGCGAAAAGTATGAGCCGGGAAATAAGTAGGATGGGCAAATGTAGCCCTGCACACGTCGAAAAGGCGGGAGTTTTTTACGTAATATAGTTCTGCTTCACGGCTGGTAAAGAAAACCGGCTCGCTACTCTGGATATCGAAGCTGGGTACCCACAGCGGCCGGGTACAATCGGCCAGTTTCTTGCTGTTAAAAATATCTTTCAGCAACCGTTCCAGTCCGCGTGCCCCGAATTCGGGAGTAAACAGCGACTGAAATTGCCCCCAGAACTGCCCCAGTTTTTTACCTTCCGGTACAATTTCCCGGGCCCGGTTAATGAACATTTCTTCCACTTCGTCTAGCGTAAACCTGGGCGAACCCTCTTCTCCTTTCACACTTAATGCAGAAACAATCATTCCACCTACCGAGGTACCGGCCATTAGGTCGAACATTTCATGAACGGGCTTACCGGTTTTTTCTTCCAGTTGTTTCAGCATGAGTATAGGAACCAGTGCTCGAAGCCCGCCACCGTCGATACTCAGAATTTTAAACTTTGCCATTAGTAGTTTTGCTTAAGGGTGGTAGTAAATTAGTTTCCCTTAATGTACAAAAGTTATACCTAATTTTCGTAGAACGAAGTGGGTAGTCTCGAAAACAGGCTAATGGTATTAATAGGATATCTATTAAATGCAATTTGACGTATTATTCATTAGTAATGCAATAAACTGTTCGGTCAGAACTATTTTAACAACACCCTTCTATTTCGGAGGGTAACAAAATGATGAGCTATGGATTATAAAGATTATTACAACATACTCGGGGTTAGCAAACAGGCTTCGCAGGATGAAATAAAAAAGGCATACCGTAAACTGGCTGTGAAGTATCATCCGGATAAAAACCCGGACAACAAAGATGCAGAAGCCCGGTTCAAGGAAATTTCCGAAGCTTACGACGTACTGGGCGACCCGGAGAAAAGACAAAAATACGATTCCCTGGGTGCCAACTGGAAGCAGTACGAAAACATGGATTTTAACGGCGGTTCGCGGGGCGGCCAGCAACGATACGAATTCGAAGGCGACCCTTTCGGTGGAACCGGCTTTTCCGATTTTTTCGACTACTTTTTCAGCGGCAGTGATTTCGGCGGTATGGGCGGCGAAGAATTTGGCGGCTTCCGCTCCGGTGGAAGGGCCCGCCCTGCTAAGGGAACCGATTACCAGGGAACCTTTACCCTGCATTTGGCCGAGGCTTACTCCGGAACCAGCAAAATTCTCGACGTGGCCGGCCAGCAGCTTAGAATAAAAATTAAACCCGGAGTAAAAGACGGGCAGCAGTTGCGCATAAAAGGAAAAGGTGGCCCCGGTAGGAACGGCGGCCCCAATGGCGATGTACTCATAACGCTGCAGGTGCTTTCTGATGACCGGTTCACCCGAAAAGGAGATGACCTTTACATGGACCTGCCGGTTGATTTGTATACCGCTGTTCTGGGTGGGAAAATTGCAGTGAGCACCATGAAGGGCCCGGTTAACCTGAATATCAAGGAAGGTACCCCGAACGGAAAAACGCTGCGCCTAAAAGATATGGGAATGCCGGTTTACGATAAACCGGGAACGTACGGCAACCTGTTCGCCAGGGTTCAGGTGGAAATTCCCACAAAGCTCAGCGAAAAGGAAAAAGAACTGTTCCGTGAACTGGCAGCCCTAAGGGGCGTTTACGCCTAATTGCGGCACTCTTTAAAAGTTAAAAGTAATGGGTACGAAATTTTCAGCAGGTATGCCAGTGCTGCAGTTCCCTTAGCTTCTTCCCCTTATCGTAACCGGCGAGTATTTCTTTCAGGCGCTGTACTGTTCGGTTCATCTAACCATCCTGGCTTTGCATGGGATACTCGCGAGAATATAAATCGCCGAACCGGTTATAAGCCAGCGTTAGGCCGAAGGCAAAAAGCACTGCGCTAAGGCCAAGGCCAACATTGACGTAAGGGGGGGCCGTAAGAGCAAGGCGTATCAGCACGGTAGAAAGGGCAAACCCGGAATTACGGAATACGATAGCAAAGGTAGTACTGTAGCGTAAGCTAATGAGTACAATTAGTATATCAGTAAAGATAAGAACGGTGTAAAAGGTATCAAAAAACGGAAACCCCTCGGCCCCGGCACCAAACTTATAAATTTCTATTCCCCCAATTACGGTAAAAACAACCAGCATAACTAAAGACAGCATTTTCTTTACCGATACGAACCGGTTTTGAGCACTCTTGTCGCTGGTAATCTTCTTATGCATCTGGTAGCGGTAGAAAAAACCCAGCATGATGAAAACAGCTAACGCTCCGAAGGCGTCGGCTAACATGTGCAACACAGGTTCGCCCAGGTCCTGCCATTGAATGGGTTCTCCAAAACTGCCAAATTCGTAAAAAGCTTTCCGGATTAGAATCAGGGCAAATATCTCGAATTGCTTGGCAACCGACCGGGCAACTGATTCGGCCAGCACCAGTACCAGGCTAATTACCTCCATAACCAGTAACAACGTAAAGGCCACGTCAACAGCAAAGAAGTGATTGTTGGGAATAAAACTGGGAATTAACAGGAAGGCAAAGTCACGGCGCTGAAGTTCTACCAGGATAAGCGAAACAATAAAAGAAATGACCAGGATTGATCCCAGCTTACGTTGTACTTTTTCCGATTCGTAAAAGTGGTTTAAAGAATCGAACCAGGTAGCCCCCTTGTTTAATAAATTGTATACCATGTAACCAGTTTTTTTCGCTTACTTACCAATTGCAACCTGAACGATCTGGTTTCAAATCAAATTAAACCGCCGGTTTATTTATCTTTCAGCCAACAAAATACATTCAGCTAGCCATATATGCTATTGATTTTATTATAGATTTCGGTACCTTAAATTAAACGCTTATGGTTAAACCGCTACATCAATCTTCATTTTTCTCGGGATTACTAGATCAACTGAACCAGGGTATCATCGTGGTGGAAACGGAAGGTAAAATAGTATACAATAACCGCACGGCAGAACAACTGCTTGCTGTACCGGAAGGCCAGCTCACCCACACCCGGTTATCGGATTACTTTAGCGATATTAATGATTTACTGAAAGCAGTAGCACCCGATCGGCCTGCTTCCAGGGAGTATGCCCTTTCAGAACAGGATGGAAAAGCCACCTGGGTAGATGTCCAAATTTCTTTTTATCAAAACGCTGGTAGCGTGCCAAATGGTTTTCTGGTTAGCATTAAGGATATCACTGAAACCAGGCTAATTGCAGCATCCAGGAACCGGTACCTGGAAATGCTTCGCATTGCGGTAGAAACCGGCGGACTGGGAATATGGGAGTTGAAGCTGGACGACAATCAACTAATCTGGAATGATGCACAGCTAAATATTTATGGAATTTCCAGGGAAAGGTTTAACCAGGATTACAACTACTGGAAGTCGCTGGTGCATCCTGAAGATGCCGAGTATGCAGAAAATGAAATTAATAAGGTGCTGCAAGGAGAGGAAGTGTTCAATGTTTCTTACCGCATTATTCGTCCCGATAATAATTTACGTTTTATTCATGCCTCCTCCCGCCCGGTTTATGACAGCGAGGGCAATATGGTAAAATTAATCGGGGTAAACATTGATGTTACTGAGTTCAGAATTCAGGAGCAGCGATTACTGGAACGCAATAACGAGTTGCTTAAATTGAATAACGAACTCGATTACTTCGTGTACAGTACATCGCATAATATCCGGGCCCCGCTTACCAGCGTTCTCGGAGTTCTGCAGTTACTCGATGAAGATATTTCCGAACAGGAACGTAGGCATTACCATTCAATGATTAAAGAGGCCATCGCCAACCTGGACTCAACCGTTCACGACATTACCGAATACTCCCGGAACTCTCGTGTTAAGGTTAAAATTGAAGAAGTTCAATTGCTCCCCTTACTTAATGAGGTTTATAATAAAGTAATTCATACGGAACTGATTAATAATGTATCCATTTACTTTAACCTTCCCGAAAACTTCACATTTTTCAGTGATGCTTACCGGCTAAATGTAATTTTTACCAATTTAATAACCAATGCAATCAGGTATTCCGATTCCTCCCGCGAAGAATCATGGGTTAAAGTAAGCCTGGAACACCAGGATAATGAGCACTTTATGATTGCAGTTGCCGACAATGGCATTGGTATAGAAGCAGGTATCCAGGATAAGGTATTTAATATGTTTTACCGGGGCACAAACCATTCTACCGGAACCGGCCTGGGTTTATACATCGTGATGGAAGTGCTGGGAAAGCTTCGCGGTTCTGTTGAATTTTCTTCGGAAAAAGGGAAAGGAACCCGGTTTTTGGTTACCCTTCCGTTTTATCCTGAAAAGTAATGATTCTTACCTTAGGCAATCTGGTTTACAGCCAACTTTAGCTGATCGGCAGAAACCACTCCCGCCTGTCGCCATTTAATTTTGCCATTTTTAAAAACCAACAGCGTGGGAATGCTTCTAACGCCATACTTCTGCGCGGCAGCCTGGTTTTTGTCTACATCTACTTTTATCACTTTCGCCTTCTCACCCAATTCGTCGGCAACTTGTTCTATAATGGGTGCCATAGCTTTACACGGCCCGCACCAGTCGGCATAAAAATCGACAATGACCGGTGTGTTCTGGTTAATCAACTCGTGAAATTTCATATTATTTATTCCTGATGGTTAAGTTATTGAATTATACGTGAATATTTGTTCATACGTTTTTACCAGGCTCCCGGACAAAAAAATCCGGCAGGATAAAATCTGCCGGAATTCGTGTTGTTTAAATCTTTTACAATAGCTTTTACTTCACGAGCACTCTTCTTTTTACCATGCTGTTTTCATTGAACAACTGAATAATATAAAGGCCAGGCTTATTCACCGGGACTTCCGAATAATCGGTGTTACCCACCGTTTGTTCGGTTACCATTTGGCCGTTTAGGGTAAATACCACCACCCGGGCATTTATCTCCAGGGGTTCCGGGAACCAGATGCGGATTACCCCGTCGAAACCAGCCGTGCGGATTTTCTCCGGGTTAAACAACCCTAACGACTGACCCGGTTTCCGGGTATTAACGTTCTCTTCCTCCCGGTTTTGTTCTTGGTTTTCCTTAGCCGGGGCCGAACCTTCGGAAGACTGGTTGGCTGAAATTACATTTGCCTGTACGGTATCTGCGGCCACAACTTCATTACTGGCTGTATCAGGCTGGGTAGTTGTAGTTACAGTGTCTGTAACTGCTTCTGCTACCGCCACGGTATCAGTAACCGTTGTTTCCACGCTATCGGCAGTTACCAGCGAATCGGTTGGCTGTTCGGTTTGAACGCTGTCTGCGGTGGCCAGTGTATCGGCCGGTAATTCAATTTCTACACCATGCAGGGTATCCGTTTCCTGTGCTACTGTATCGGGAGTTGATTCATCGATTACCAGCGTATCTGCAGGTACCCCGGCAGTATCGACCACTGATAGGGCAGTAGTATCGGCCGTGAGCATAAGG
>CAZIWJ010000113.1:0-11536 GCA_964542855.1 uncultured Roseivirgaceae bacterium | reverse complement strand
TTATCAATAAAACCGAAAAAGTAATGCGTACGCTGGCAGGGGTGGTCTTTATCATTACCGGCTTTTATTATGTACTGATCTTCGCTGGTCTGCTCTGATGCTCCAGTAAGCTGCTACTCATCACAAATCGGTTCAACAGAGTTAGCCTCTATAACGCGATAAATTGCAATCTAGCCCTTTCATGAATCAGACTCAAAAAAACACGCCTACAGCCAACTTTTCTAAAATCAACGGCCATCACCGACAGCCGGAAAAACGGTAGCATAAAATAAATTTACCTATGAAAATAATGATCATTTTAGCCCTTTTGGGTATTTCCCTGCAACTGCCAGCTCAGGTAAAACACGTGGGCGCAATGAGTGAAATGGGTCGGAATGGATTCCGTGCCAGTGTAAAAATTGACACCCTGCTGCAAAGCGAACATCTGTATGGCCTGGGTCCTTATGGAAAAATGAAAGGAGAAATCACCACCATTGATGGCGTTCCTTATGTAGCTTTTGCTGATTCAGATGGACAACTTCAGGTAAAAACGGACGGGCAGGCAGAAGCCCCCTTCTTCGTATATGCCCACGTAAACGCATGGCAGACCTTTGAGCTTTCGCTCAGTGTTAATCATGTGGATGAGTTGCAACAGGTTATTCAGCAACTGGCCCGGCAAAATGGCCTAAACCTGTCAGATCCTTTTCCTGTTAGAATATTAACTACAATTAATGAACTCGGTATCAAGGTGGTAGCGCCCCGCTCACCCGAGGTGCCAGGTTATAAGGAAGGCGTTGACGGCTATAAATTTAACTTTACTGATATTGAAGGACAGATATTCGGCTTTTACTCCGAATCTGGACAGGGGATATATACGGGTAAGGCTAATAACTTACACTTACATTTTATTAGTTCGGATCAGTCGAAAATGGGGCACATGGAATCCTTCGATATCAATGCTAAGCAGGTGAAAATTATGCTGCCACTGCGGCCGGCTATGGGTTCCAATATACAATTCGAAACCATTGACACTGATTTTTCCAAAGGGAGGCTTTCACATGTGCAGCATATCGGTTTAAATGACCTGGAAAAGTTCCACGGGCATTTGTGTGATGGTTTGGTGGTTGGAGCCCTGGCCATGGAACAAGCCGCCAAAGTACTGTATCCGGAACAACCCATTGACCGAACTAACTTAAGAATTGTAAGTAAACCCTCCCCCTGCCTAACTGACGTAGCCGTTTACCTAACGGGTGGACGCTATCAGTTTAACACTTTTTATGTAGCATCTGACTTTAAGGGGCTTTACACTATTCAGCGGAAAGACAATCTTCAGGCAGTGACGGTAGCTCTAAATCAGGGTGTAAAACCAGCTGAAATAGACAGCCTGGGCAATATTGCCGTTAAACAGGAACTGCCACCCTGTGATATTGATTACCTGAGAACGCTGGAAGATCAGTTTACCAGGACTCTGCTCCGTTCGGAGGCGGAAGACTTGTTTACGGTGACAAAAATTACTGATTTTCAGTGGCAGCCCAATGCCAAAAACGATTATTTGAAAAGTGATATCCTAAATAAAGATCTTCCCGAATGCAGGTAAGATGATGCATTGGTTTAGGATTTTCTGTATGGTTTCCTGCTATTCTTATTGAATAATGGTTATCCCTGTGCCAGTCTGGTGAAAAGCCTGATTTTCTTTCGTTTCGTAGTTTAACTCAGGCTTCTCGTTTGCTTTGTAAAAAGCACTGTTTCAATTTTTGTATTTGATTTGGAGCGTACCCCTTAATTTGTGGTAAAGTATCCAAATAGATAGTAGCAATAGTTGGAGTAAAGGTATTTAAGAAGAATCCCTGTTGAATTTGATTGCTGGTGTGATCCGGGTTGCATCGAATAGTCATCAGTGCAAATGAAGAGTAGCGGGGAGGTTACCTGCTACTTGCATTCCTAAACGATGATTCAGTAAGATTGAGTTTAGTGGAAATTAGACCAAACGAGTAAAATGTCGCACGAAACATTAAATGGGTTTGCAAAACTGATCATAAAAACCATTAGTGTAAACACTTACAGAAATTCGGACATAAAGGTATAACCTTGTTAAAATATCACCGTAACTTATAATTGAGAATAATAACCTAAGGTAATCAACGTTTTATTGACAGTTAATCACAGTATTAACAAAACTTCACACTGCTAACACATCCAAAGAGACGACTTTTAATAACTTTGTAACGTAGAATTGCTTTTCATGATTAATCGAACCCACCATTGGCAGTGCTTTTGGTGGGTTTTTATTTGTCGATTGTTCAAAATACTAAATAATTTGAGTTTAATTTTGTAAAAAAGCAATAGTTCCTATAAAAAATTATAATTCAATAGAGATAAAAACCTCCAGCAAAATTTAGCACCTTATTGCTCTCTAGTTTATATCGGAGCTGGAATAGTACCGCACCAGGATTAATATTTCAGCTATTTTTCTGCCGAGACCAATAGATATTAAAAGTTGCTCCCGCTTTCCTTTAATAATTCCTGGTAGGCATTGTACGTTTCCTCGTACCGGGCGCTACTGACCAGTGCTTGGTAATCGGCCAATACTTCTTCCGCATAATTTTCAAAACCGAGCAATCCACACTGTAATATGTAGGCTTTATTCAATACCGAAGAATAGGGGTTCAGGCGAAGAGATTCCAGTAACTTTTCGTAAGTGCTGAACACATCGGTATTTGATCGTCGCTCAAATTCAATTGCTTTCAATATACCCTTTTCGTAAAAAGGGTTTTCCCAAAGTAGGTTTAGCTGATCTTCAGTTAGTAATTCGCTTGTAATTAAATGCGATAGCGAATCGGCAACCAGGGTTTGCCCCCCTTCAGCATGTTGATAAAAGCGATTTCTTAGTTCAGTCTCGATATATTGGCGGGAATTACCTTCGTAACTGCTTAAAAGCAGGTTGTAACTGCTACTATCCAGTGTATTGCCGTACATACGCAAATACTGATACCGGGTACCTTCTCCTTTATCCAGCACTTCCTGTGGCCCATAGGAAAACAGGCTATTTACTGTATCAGTAACGGTTAGGTAAAGACTATCGGCCGATAATTCTTTCCAGTAAGCCTCAGCCTGGTTCATCCATTTTCCGGAAAACCCGGCGGCTTCAAGCCATGCGATACCCCGGTTTAAATCGGCTTCGGGGTAGCGGTTACTTTGAGCCTGCGTAAAAAAATCGACCGCCAGGCGTGGGGCTCCCTGCTCCAGGCTCCACACCCCCAGTAAGTGATAATAAAAACCACCCTTTTCAGAACTGTACTGGGCCAGCATTTTCATTTGCCGAAAAGCGGTCTGAACATGGTTTAAGCGGTAGTTTAACAGGGCAATACTGAAATCGAGGGGTTCGTAGAGGCTTTCGTTTTGCCGGGTTGCACGAAACTCCCGGAATCGATTGAGCAGCTTTTCACTGGCGGGCTGAAAAAGAGCATAATTATACAGGTAAGAAAAACTCACTCGATTTAAAACACTATCCTGCAAATACGCATCCGGTTGAAGAGAAGCCGAAGAAGTTTCCCGCAACTGATTAGCCAGCACCAGTAAATTGTTTTTGGCTGCCGGATATTCGGGGGTGGGAACCATGGTGCTTTCCACGTCTTGCAGCACCACCTCGCTTTTACTTTTGGCCAGCACTCCCAGCAGGTTTGCGGTAGCGGGCGCTTCTGCAAGCGGCTGTTCCTGTGCTTTCTTGAGAAATATAAAGGCTGAATCGTAAACGGTCGTGCGGCTGTAAAGCATGCCCAGGTTATTGAGTAAGGCCGGGTGGTCGGGAAGCAGTTGCAGACCTTCCCTGATTTCAAAAAGGGCATCGAAAAACCTTCCTTTCAACCGGTAAATTTCAGCCAGGTTCAGGAAATCCTCTGCCTGCGGTTTCTGCCGGGCTTCACGGTAATAGTACACCGCAGTGGCATCATCGCCCTGCCGTTCGGCCAGGCTGGCCAGCGAATAGTTAGACCGGTGGTTGTTGATCTGGTATTGCCTGCCCAGCTTGTAATACTGTTCAGCTTCAAATAACCGGTTGCGGTAAAGGGCTGCATCACCGATACCGTTGTAATACCCGGCAAACGACTGGTAATAAGGGAAAAAACTGGTATTGGCCAGAAAGCCCAGCATAGCAATAGCCCCCACGATCCTGAATGTGGCGTAAGGCATTAGCCGGGGCCGGTACACGACCTGGTAAACCGCTTTGTTCAGCCTGAGCAATGTGTAAAAATTAGCAATAACATATACCCAGAAAATGAAGCCGAAGCCAAGATGAGAAAAAATAATGGCATCTTCCATTACCTCCTGTAAAGGATCGTTGGCAGAAATGAAAAACCACGCACAGGCAAAAAGCGAAATGGCAGCCAGCCCTACGTACCATAGCTGCTGATGCTGACGAAAACGAATGATGTGGTGATGCTGTTCGTCGCGGTCGGTAAACCCCCGGTAACCCAGCACAACAGAAGCGCCCAGTACTACGAAGGCATCGAGGTAAACAAGGTCCCAGCTGATGGTACGGGTATTATACAGGTATCTTAGCAGCAGGGCCAGGAGGTAAAAAAACGTTACAACGGAAAAGTGAGTGAGGCTTTGGGTGCTGGAAAATGTATTGTACCGGGTAACGATTTTAAGGAAGAAGGCAATTGTTTCGTGGGCAATCAGGATGATGAATAGTATAGCAATTAGCAGAATACTAATCTGGGCCTGCTGGGCCAGTTGGAAAAAAGGGTGGTCCAGGTGTGCCCCGGTATGAATGATTACGGCGGCCATTACACCCATACCGGCCATGCATCCAATTCGTCCGGCCAGGTTAAGGTTAACCAGGTTTACGTGCAACAGGTAACCGATACCCGGAAACAAAACCAGCAGAACAATGAGCGCCGTGTTATCTGAAGTGCCAAATAGTAGTAGCCGGTCGGGTTGTAAACTAATTAGCAAGCCAATCAGTACCGTGCTGGTAATGAGGAACCAGAACCTGGAAAAAAAAGTGGCAATGGCGTAAAGCAGGCAAACAGCCAGGGCAAACACGACCAGCATCCCTATCGCCCACTGGGGTTGCAATTGTACCCGGCTTCCGCGGAAGAATTCCGTAACCAGGTAATTGTCAACTGGAACATTCAGGTCGAAAATGCCTCTCGACAAGCTGGTAAATACAACCGGCAGCGATTCCCGGATGCTTACCGTATCGATAGTAATGGTTTGCCGGGGCCCAAAAAACCAGGCCCACGACAACAGCAACAGGGAGGTAGCCAGGATAGCAACTCCGCTACGCTGAAGCACGATGGAATGGTTGTGGTGTTTAATCATAGCTGCGATGGCAAAGCTACGAGAAGATAATGCATGTTAGCGTGGCCTACACTAAAAAAAGTTACACAAGTAAAAGAATACCAATACTTTACTCAATAACTTTGGGTACACGGAAGTAGTCAGTATCGTGTTTGGGCGCGTTTTTTAGTCCCCGCTCGTGATCCAGTGGCGCAATAACCACGTCTTCCCGCAGCGCGTTTACTTCCAGCGACATGTTTTTCAGTGGTTCCAGGTTCTCCGTATCCAGTTCGTTTAATTTCTCTACCCAGGTAAGAATTTCGGTCATGCTCCCGATCATTTCCTTTTCCGACTGCTCGTTGAACGACAGCCGGGCCAGGTGAGCAATTTTCTGTAAAGTATTTCTGTCTACCAGCATATTTTAAGTATTTATTTCCTTATTGTTGGAAACCGATTGTGGATTGTAATGATTCAACTCGTTGTTTAGAATAGTAAAAACCTGCTCTTTTAGCCATTTTATATCTTCCGTACCCAGGTGTTCCGTTTCAATGGGCGGGTGCAAAATCACTTTCGGGTTTCCCCAGTGAACCACAAAATTACCATCATCGGGGAAAACTTTCCAGTTATTCGGTAAGGTTACCGGTACAATAGGTGCATTTTCTTGAATAGCGATGCGAAAAGCCCCGTCTTTGAACGAAGCCATCCGGGGTGGGTTCGGGCTCCGGATTCCTCCTTCAGGAAATACAGCCAGGTGCAACCCCTGCCTTAATTTCTCACTTCCTTTCTGAATTACCTCGTACCGGCTTTTGTAATTGTTGCGGTTTACCGTTACGTGCAATTGGGTATACATGTACCCAAATACGGGCACCTTTGCAATGGAAGATTTTCCTACGAATACAATGGGCAAGTGCAAAATACCCATGGTAGCAATATCGAGGAACGACGTGTGGTTCGGCGTAAATACATACGTTTTGTTTTTCTCGGGAGTGAAGCGCCATTCAATATCAATTTGCTTAAATGCAAGGAAAAATAATATTTTGGCCCAGACGCGGTTTAGCACCAGCGCGTAAGCATGCCATTCTTTCCGCTGAATAAACAGAACAAAAAAAGGAAACAACAGCAGGAATATGATGAAGAACCAAAAACCGCAATACAATGTGTAACATCGTTTTAAAAACATGGAACAAAGGTAAAAAACGAAAAGAATTAAAAAACGGTGATTCCATCTCTATACTCTCTATACTAAACCACTATCTTTGCACGATTAAATAAGTGAATAACCTGTTTTTATCGTTTTAACGATAACCTACTTAATTAATCACGGAAAGATAAGAATAAACCAAGATTATAAATATAATTCAGTATGCTCAGAATATACGCCACCCTGCTATTTTGCCTGCTAAGTGCTGGTACCATTCAGGCCCAGCAACCCGACGTAAAGGGGGGGTTAATTGTAAATTTAGGATTCAACTTAATGAACGGCCAACCAGAAGATATGGACCTGGAGTTTTTTCCTTCCCGAACTGCCGGTATCCACTACCTGTATAATTTACCCATCAACGATTCAAAATTCAGTTTGCACGCCGGGCCGGGCATTACCTTCGAGAAGTACAGCTTTGCCAACGAAGTAACTCTCAACAAAACCTTTTCGCCCGATTCCACGCAAATTGTGAACCTGGACCCTGAAGAGTTTGCAAACCTGGACAAGTCGCAACTGAACATTTATTACTTTGATGTACCGGTTGAATTGCGTTTTTATTCCCGTAAAGATGCCGGGCTGATGTTTGCCGTCGGGGGTAAAGTGGGGTTCAATATCCATACCCAAACCAAGCTGCGATACGAAAATAACGGCGACGAAGTAGTGGATAAAACCCGTCGCGACCTGAACATCAACGGATTTCGTTACGGATTAACTGCCCGTGCGGGTTTTGAACAGATCCACCTGTCGTTCCACCAAACCCTGAACCCCCTGTTTACCAGCGGTCGCGGACCGGGAAGCGAAGATATTATTACCTACAGTTTGAGCCTGGGAGTTTCGCTGTTTTAGTGTATATTTAATGTACACCAAATCAGCACGCTATGAGCCAGCACACACCCTCTGCCACAACCGGGCAGGATACAACTGTAACCGGCAGGCCGGTACAGGAACTACCCGCTTACGGCCCCAATCTGCAGCGGGAGATCTACACCAACGGCTTGCAGGGGAAAAAGCCGGTTTTACCCACCACTTACCAGGAAATGGACGAGCTGGCCAGGAGTAAGCTGCCACAAACTGCTTACAATTATCTGTGCGGCGGGGCCGGACAGGAACGTACCATGACCGCCAATACCCGCGCGTTTGAAGATATTCAACTGGTTCCCGGCATGTTGAAAAATGTGGCCGAGCGCAACCAGCAGATTAAGCTATTTGGTAAAAGGTTGCCATCTCCTTTGCTGCTGGCCCCGATCGGGGCGTTGTCGCTGGCCCACCCGGAGGCTGACCTGGCGGTGGCCCGCGCCGCCGCTTCGGAAGGAGTGCCCATGATTTTTTCTAATCAGGCGTCGTTTTCCATGGAAACCTGTGCCGGGCAGATGGGCAATGCCCCGAGGTGGTTCCAGCTGTACTGGAGTAAATCGCGCGACCTGGTGAAGAGCCTGGTTCAGCGGGCCGAAAAAGCAGGTTGCCAGGCCATCGTGGTTACCCTCGATACCACCCTGCTCGGGTGGCGCAATCGCGATCTCGATCAGGGCTACCTGCCTTTTATGCAGGGCAAAGGAATTGCCCAGTATACCAGCGATCCAGTATTTAAGGAGTTAATCAAAGATAAGTCGCTTACCGCCCCAGGCGAACAAACTAAAGTGAACCTAAACGCCGTCATGAACCTGGGGCGAATGGCTCAGCACTACCCGGCACCGTTCCTCGAAGGATTAAAAAGTGGCGAAGCGCTGGCAGCGGTGCGTTTATTTGCCCGCATCTATTCCAACCCGGCCCTGAACTGGGACGACCTGGCGTTCTTACGCGACTGTACCTCGCTTCCCATTCTCATTAAAGGCGTTCAATCGGTGCAGGATGCCCGGCAGGCACTGGACTACGGCGTGGATGGCATCGTTGTATCGAATCATGGCGGCCGCCAGGTTGATGGGGCCATTGGCAGCCTGCATGCCCTGAACCGAATTAAAAAGGTACTGGGTAGCCGTGTTCCGTTGTTGTTCGATAGTGGCATCCGCAACGGGGCCGATGTGGTGAAAGCCCTTGCCGTTGGAGCGGATGCGGTTTGTGTGGGCCGCCCGTACGCACTGGCCCTGGCGTTGAAAGGGGAAACGGGCGTACGCCAGTTGATTCGTTATTATAAAGCAGAAATAGACCTGACCATGGGGCTAACCGGCTGCCGGAGTATTGCCGAACTACCCAACACCCTGGAAGATGTATAGCCGGAAAAGGGGTCGGTGATTGTTCACTCAGCAACCATTTCGTAAAAGGCCTGGCGTGGTCTTGCTAATTTGTTTGCTTAACGTGCTTATTGACTAAAAACAGCAGCCCCCTGCCAGGTATGCTTGCAGTTTTGGTTATTGTGGTTAACCCTTATTTTAGGAGGGCAAACTCATTTTTTATGCCTTCGGGTTAATCTTTTACCAATCCTCGTTGAAACGGATAAACTTCCATTTCATGTTTTAATTTTTCGCTTTCATCTTTTATTACCTCTCCCCTACTCGTACCCGGTTCGGAAACACTGTTACTTACTTCTCCGGGGTTTTCCATTACTCCAGTTTCATCTTGTACTACTCTTAAATCATTTCTACAAGTTTAATTATCACATTTTTTTTGGATAAAACGTTTTTTATCAAAAACACATGACGTTTCATTTGAACGTAAACGCTTTTTATCAGAACGATTTAATTGGGATATACTTGGGTACAATATTTTTCGTGATTTATCTTATAATTTTCCAGCTGAGTCCGCTAGAATATAATTATTTCCTGAACAATAGAAACGTAGTAATTTTGAAGGCCCGGTTTGGCCATGGGTGGCCACAACTTTGCAAAGCAAAGTTTCGCCCTGACGAGCTAAAAAGGCTTGTCGTGTAAAACACGGTGGTTTGGGCACCAAAAATTAAATCCCGGGATGTAGATGTGGCTCTTTAATTTTAGGCGCTATTAACCAACTTCCCGTAGTCGGTTCAGGATAGTTTTCTCGTGTTGCTTTAATGCCCCTCTAAGGTTTGCAACAGGACACTGCTACCTATGATTAGCGTAGTATTATTCAATCAGTTATTTAATAATTACTCAAACAAATATAAGTTTTTGCCTTCATTTAATTATATTGATTCGTACTTATTAACCTTTGTAAATATTGATTCACATGAGACTATTTTTATTGTTTACTTTAATTTTGGCTTCCCAAACAATTTTTGCCCAAGAGGAGGAATCGGTAGATAAAGCCAGTTATTTATCTAAAGGGCGAATTTTTATTTCTCAGTCAGCCGGTGGATCAATAACTGGCCCGGATGATCCCTTGTCATTTGCAATATCCCTAAATCCTCGTGGAGGATATTTTGTTGCCGATCGCTTTGTGGTTGGTATGTTGTTATCTTACAATTACATCAACTTCAATGATGATTTAAACGAAAATTTTTCCTCTATTACAATTGGCCCCGGGGTTCGTTATTATCTTCCTAATTTCTTATTTCTGGAATTGGGGTATGGAATTAGTTCAGACAATAGAAGCGATGAGGTAAATGGCTCTTTTCAGCTACAGGCAGGGTATGCCTGGTTCATCAACCGGACGTTTGCTATTGAGCCTACGGTATTCTTTTTACCCGTTCAAAACAATTTCCAGTATTCCTTAAATATTGGGTTTAGTATTTATTTAAATTGATCAAATCAGCGTGTTGATTTTTTCGTTGACTTAATTGCTCGCAATACTTAATAACCCGGCAACAGATGATAGCCAGTGGGTAAAAAGGGAAGGTTTCAATTATTATTTCGCCTGCTTTTCCCCAATCTTATCATCAGCGTCGTTTTAAAACGACATTCAGCAAAACCAATATCCCTGAACATCAGGCATTTACCAATAGATTTTAAAACAAAAAACCCGCCTGAACAGCGGGTTTCTATGAGTAACTGAAAAAAGTAATCCAGGAACTATTTGTTTTTCATGGCTTCCAGTTCCTGCATTACCTTTTCGGCTTCGGCCATTTTATCGTCGCCGGCTTTGCGGTCGGTTTGTGAAAGCTTGTGCGCTTCAGACATCAATTGCTGGTATTTCTCTCTCAGCTTATCCTCTGGTGATTTCTTCTTGAATAATCCGAACATGATTGGTTTTTTATCAATTAACCGAATTTCAGTCGTGTTGTTTAAGGAGATTCGTATTCAGTGGTTTCCAGCAGCCCGCCCTTATCACTATAATACTTCCACTTACCAACCATTTTTCCTTCTTCGTATTCACCCTGCGATTCCAGCCGGCCATTAGAATAGTAAAACTTCCAGTTTCCGGTCCGCAGCCCGTCTTTATAACTTCCCCGGGCCGATATTTCGCCGTCGTTGTAATAGTAAATCCACTCTCCGTTGGCTTTCCCATTTTCGTATACCTCGCGGGTAGCCAGTTCATTATTAAGGTGATAAGAAAGTTTTACCCCGTTACCGTTCTCAAATGTTCCTCTATTCAGGGTATCGCCCCTGATGGTAAAGTACGGGCCTATGGATTTTAAACGGTCATTCTCCCAGGTTTCTTCCTGGGTAAGCTGACCGTTATAGTAGAAACTTCCCCACAACCCTTCTTTACTTCCGAGAATGTACGAACCAATGGTTTTTAGTTCGCCTTTGTTTTCATAGTAAGTAAACCACTGCCCGTCTTCCTGGCCCAGCCGGTAACGACCTTCCTGTACTAATACGCCTTTCCGGGAATAATATTTCCAGGTTTTATTTTTTAACCCATTCAGGTATTCGCCGGCAGCGTATACATTGCCATTATCGTAATAACTGATCCATAGCCCGTTTTTTTTGTCTTGCGCATACTGCCCTTTGGCGCTTATTTTCCGGTTCTCAAAATACTCGACGTAAGTACTGTCGCGAAACCCGAGATTATCATAATGAAAAACAGACTTAATATTTCCATCCGGGAAGTAAGTAACCCATTTGCCGACGGGGGTATCTTTATAGTACTGCCCTTCAGCGATTTTCAGCCCGTAATCATTATAAAAGAACCAGTCGCCGTTTTTCTGTCCGTTTTCATATTCCCCTTTCTTTACCAACGTACCGGCATTATTGGCAAACGCCCAGCTTCCTTCCTTTTTTC
>CAZIWJ010000112.1:0-11569 GCA_964542855.1 uncultured Roseivirgaceae bacterium | reverse complement strand
CTCTTTGGTGAGTGATAACCATTGTATTATTTTAAGCTACGACTCTTTGGTGAGCAGTAATTGAGGCCCGGTGGTGGGTAATTAAGGCCTGGTTACGCATAATCGTTGTAATATTTAAAGCCACGTTTTCGATATCGGGCAGGCTGAACCCTTAATCACTGATTGCAAAAACTTCGTCACAATTAATTCATACCGGGAATAAGCCTTTGCATTATCTCTCATTGGCAGATCCGGTTTAACCGGGAAAAACGTAAAAACGAACGGGTGCGGTGGTTGGCCAACGTTTAATTTCCGGCTGATAGGTTTATGATACGAAAAGCCGCCCGTTGGGCTAATTGTTACTAAACTTTGCACCCTCCGGTAATTGAAATACATTTATTATACTTACTCCCCGGCAATAGCAGCTTTTTCGGGCCGGCTGAACAGGGAATCACTGGGCGGGGTTTCGGAAAAACGAATATTTTCAAACTCCTGGTGATAGCGTTGGCGGCCCAGGGTATCGTTTTCCCATACGTAGCCGGTATAAGCACCCGGGACAAGCAATCCGTTTACTTCCTGCCAGTTTTCATAAACCAAAGCATTGTACTGTTCAGCTTTTGTAGGATCAGAAAAGGTTACCGAGTAATTAATAAAGCTGAGCTGTTTGCTATCGGCATCCAGGTAAAGGATGTACTGGTCGTCGGGAGAATTGCCCACCCCGCTCTGGTACGTTACTTTCAGGCGTTCATAATTGTTACCATTAAAAGTTATAGTGCCCAGGTTTTCGTATTGTGCTCCCGGATCGGCAATAAAAAAAGGTAGCCCGAAGAAATAAACGTGCAGGTTATAATAAAAACGGGCACGGGGCATGGCTTCAATTTGGGGCATTACCCACACGTCGTTGCCATCGTAACCAATAGTAAAAGCAGCATCTTTTTTAATCAGCGTTTTCCGGTTTTGCAAGTTAAACAACTGGTGTTCGCGGGTTCCTTTTGGCCCCACCAGGTTGTATTCCAGTTTTTTATACTG
The DNA here is from genome assembly GCA_964542855.1 of uncultured Roseivirgaceae bacterium. Taxonomy (GTDB): domain Bacteria; phylum Bacteroidota; class Bacteroidia; order Cytophagales; family Cyclobacteriaceae; genus CAZIWJ01. Next base: position 10,561 of record CAZIWJ010000112.1, on the reverse strand, counting down.
CTGCCAGGTGTCGTAGCCCCCGTGCTGGCTCAGCAGCTCCTGCAATAGCGGAGGAAAATACCTTTCTTCGCCATTTGTTTTTTCGGCCGGCACATTTTCTTCAGATTCTTTACCCGATTGCGCACAACCGGAGAATAGTAAAGTGAACAATAAAGCCGGAAAAAAATATTGATACAGGCAATTCATGCTACAATTTAAATGGAGGTTAAAACCACTCACCAGTAAGTTTATACGATTCAATCAGTTTAACAAGTAAGCCAGATGACAAAGCAATAATATTAGAAGAAAAATCATTGTTATGAGAAGCACTATCTTTTTAGTTTCCCTACTATTTTCTTCACAATTTGCTTATAACCAGGCCATCACCCAACAAGTGAGAGGACGGGTAACCGATGCCCAGTCTGGTTACCCCCTTCCCGGCGTTCATGTTTACATCAGTGAAAGCGACCCTCTAATTGGTACAACTACAGGCCCTGATGGATATTACGTCCTCGACAATGTACCGCTGGGAAGGCAAAAGCTGATTTTTACTTTCATCGGTTACGAAACCAGGGTTTCCTCAAACGTACAGGTGAAAAGTGGCAAGCAACCCGAACTGAATGTTTCCCTGCAGGAAAGCGTAATCATAGCCGAAGAAATAGTTATTACGGCTACGCCGGATAAAACAGAAACCAATAGTGCCTTAACCACCGTGAGTTCGCGTTCGTTTAACCTGGAAGAAACCGGGCGTTACGCGGGTAGCAGAAACGATCCGGCCCGGATGGCAGCCAATTTTGCGGGGGTATCGGCCAATAATGACGACAGAAACGACATTGTAATCCGGGGTAATTCACCGGCAGGATTATTATGGCGGCTGGAGGGGGTGAATATTCCAAACCCTAACCATTTCGGGTCGCTCAGCAGTACCGGCGGACCGGTGAGTATAATTAACTACAATAACCTCGATAAAAGCGATTTTCTCACCGGTGCCTTCCCGGCGGAATACGGCAATGCCCTGGCCGGTGTTTTCGATTTACAACTCAGAAGCGGCAACCGGGAAGAGCATGAATTTCTGGGTCAGATCGGTTTCAACGGATTTGAAGCCGGTGCTGAAGGTCCGGTTAGGCTAGGAAATACCACGGGAAGTTACCTGGCCAATTACCGGTATTCTACTTTAGGGTTATTTCAGCAACTAGGAGTGGATTTCGGTACCGGTTCAGCGACGCCGAACTTCCAGGACCTAACCTTTAAAATAGAACTGCCCACTGCTAACCTGGGTCGGTTCAGCGTGTTTGGTATTGGTGGGATCAGCGCTATTGATTTATTGGGTTCTGAAACAACCGAACTCGATGGAGGGGATTTATTCGGCGATGAGAACCTGGATCAATACCTGAACTACCGAACGGGTATTTTTGGGTTAACCCATACCTATTATTTTAATAAGGATACGTATTCCCGTCTGTCGGTTGCCGCTACACAAAGCCGGGAGTTATTTACCGCTGATTCGGTAGACGTTTCAAACCGGGCTAATATTATTCCGCTGGAAACGGCCGAATTAACCAATAATCGCTATTCTTCCCACCTTAACCTTACGCGTAAATTCGGCCCGAGACACACCATTAAGGGAGGAATCATTACCGATGTATATGATTTCGAGCTTTATAATGAGCGAATTGTACCGGGGAGCAGTAGCCTGTTAAGAGATGCAAACGACCAGACGGTACTTTTGCAGTATTACCTGCAGTGGCAATATCGCATCGGTAATGCCCTAACCCTGAACAGCGGGCTAAACTACATGGTGCTCAGTTTAAATAATACCCGTTCACTTCAGCCCCGGATCGGGCTGGAATATGAACTGAAAGACCAGAGCAACATCGCATTTGCCTACGGCCTGCACAGCCAGATCCAGCCTCTGCTGGTTTACTTTAATCGTACAACCCTGGCCAACGGTACTTCGGTGCTATCGAATAAGCATCTCGAGTTCAGTAACAGCCAGCACTTCGTGGCTTCATATCAGCGAAATTTTGGTAGCGCACTCAGTTTTAAACTGGAAACGTACTACCAGCAAATAAATAACGTGCCGGTTGAAACAAACCCCTCTTCCTTTTCCCTGCTCAACGCCGGGGCTGGTTTTGAACCGGTAGACGAAACCTTCCTCGTAAATGAAGGCAACGGCAGAAACATCGGTGCTGAAATTACCCTCGAAAAGTACTTTACCGATAGTTACTATTTTCTGTTCACCACGTCAGTATTCGACTCCAAATACGAAGGCAGCGATGGTGTGGAACGCAATACTGCCTTTAATGGCGGATACATCGTAAACCTGCTGGGCGGGAAGGAATTTAGCGTGGGCAACAGAGGACACAAACTGGCCTTTGACGTGAAACTTACCGCATCCGGAGGAAACCGGTTTACTCCTATCGACCTGGAGGCTTCAGGAGATGCAGGATTTGAGGTAACGCAGGACGAACAGGCGTTCAGCGAGCAGTTAGCAGATTATTTCCGCGCCGACGTAAAAGTATCGTACCGGATTAACCAACCTAATATTACTCATGAATTCAGCCTGGACGTACAGAATATTACCAACCGGCAGAATGTATTCGTAAGAAGGTATAACCCACGCACCAACACCATTAATACCCAGTACCAGATTGGTTTATTTCCCATTCCTCAATACCGGATTCTTTTCTGAGGATAAATCTTGCTACTCAACATTCAGAAATTTGTATATTAATCAAAATAACAAGTCATGCTAAAAGACCGTAAAGTGCGTATGGCAGGCATCCCGGTAGTGGCCTTTATCATGTCGCTGTCGATAAACGGAGCCGAATTCTGGACCCATCCCTTCGCCCATTTTTTACAGGCGCTGGTTTTTACTGCGGTACTCTGGGAAGGGAACCGGGCCATTTTTATTATTAGCCGGAAGCTGTTCCCGAAGTTTAAGACCACTTTCCCCAGGATTCTGTTTCAGGTGTTGAGCATGGTATTGTTTACTATCGGCTCATCGGTTGCCCTGGATGCTTTGTTTTACTTCGTTAACCTTTCCGACTGCCAACCGGAAGAATGGCTGGGGATTGCCCTAATTAATTTAATACCGTCGGTGATCATTATGTTAATCTATGAATCGGCCTATTTTTTTAACCGGTGGAAGGAGTACATCCAGCAAACCGAAATGCTGGCCAGGGAAAATATTTATTCCCAACTGGAAGTGCTCAAAAACCAGGTTGACCCGCACTTCCTGTTCAACAGCCTGAATACGTTGTCGGCGCTGATTGAACCAGACAATGAATCTGCCCAGGAATATTTAAGCCGGCTATCTGATGTGTATCGTTACGTGTTGTCGAGCAAAGATAAAACCACGGTTTCATTACAGGAAGAGCTTCAGTTTGTGGATGCTTACCTACATTTGAATAAAGTTCGCTTTCGTGAAAATTTAACCGTTGAAAAAAGCATCAATTATACCGAGTACCATAAACGAGTTGCCCCTTTAAGTGTGCAAATGCTGGTAGAAAATGCCATTAAACACAACGTGGTTTCCAGCGAACAACCGCTTAACCTGCAGTTACTTACTGAATCGAACCACATAATTGTAAAAAATAACCTGCAGCAAAAAGGGATGAAATTGATGAAAGAGCAGAGCCATTCTACTCATACCGGGTTAAAGAATATTATCAGTCGCTATACCCTGATGACTTCAGCCCCGGTTGAGGTGAACCGGAGTAGTGAGACGTTTGAAGTGAAAATACCGTTAATTTCAAAATGAAAGTTTTAATCATTGAAGATGAATACCCGGCCGCGGAAAGGCTAAAAAGGCTGTTGAACGAGGTAGACGAGTATGCGGAAGTTGTAGACTGCCTTGAAAGCATTAAACAGGTGTTGAACTGGTTCGAACACCATTCCCCACCCGATATTATTCTTTCCGACATCCAGCTTGCCGATGGAATTAGTTTTGAGATTTTCGATAAACTTAAAGTTAGCGTTCCGGTCATTTTTACAACTTCGTACGATGAGTATGCAATAGAGGCTTTTAAAGTGCAAAGCATCGACTACCTGCTAAAACCCATTAAAAAGGAAGAATTAAGCCGGGCCTTGCGTAAGTACCAGTCTTTTGCTTTTAAAGCATCAGACCAACAGGAGAAACTAGATGAGTTACTGGAATCGGTGAAAAGCATACAAGCTCGTTTCAAAAAGAAGTTCCTGATTCATTACAAGGATAGGCTTGAAACGGTACCGGTTGAGGAAATTGCCTATTTTATCACCCGGAGCGAATCTGTTTACCTGGTAACGGTTGCGGGTAAACAGTTTGTCATAGATTACAAAATGGAAAAACTGGAACAGGTGCTTGCTCCCTCTTTCTTTTTCAGAATTAACCGGCAAACGATTATTCACCAGCAGAGTATCGCCAGCATTTATACTTACTTCAATAACCGGTTAAAGCTGGTGTTGAAACCCCAAACAGAAACTGAAATTATTGTTAGCCGCGATCGCGTGCGCAGTTTTAAGAAATGGATGGAAGAAGAATGAAAACCAGTGAAAACAACCGGGTTAGCGTTTCAACTGCGCTATTCTGCCTGGATACCCGTTAGTTGAATCTGGAGTTAAACACTCAGATTATCGTTCTGGGCATTTTTCTTGTTTGCCTTTGGGATACTAGTTAAGGTTATGAAGAGAAGCCCGGTTCTCGTTTACATGATTATGTTGGGTGTATGATAATTCCAGGTGAACAACTAACTGGATTTACCAGCTTGCCAGGTAGCGGTTGGTTTTGGTATTGGCTTTTGAATCATCAAAGATTACCTGCCCGTCGTCATCATCCAGATTTTTTTCAATGCCTGAAGCCCAAAACATTGCGCTTTCTATCCTGGATTTAACCAGTTTATTTTCATTCAGCGATTGTTGAGCACTGATAGCCGTAAAACATACTCTTCCGTTTTTGTGGTATTCGTACCAGGAGAACGGTGAGTCATTGTCGTCTTCAACCAGTCGCCCGTAAAGCAGGGCATCGGTTTTTATTTGTTCACTATGACGAATACCTACCACTCCACCACCGTTTTTCAGGTAGTCGGTAATGTGAACACGGTTCTTGCCGGATACGCTTTTTCCGGAAGTGTTTAAAAATACAATGGCGTCGATCACTTGCAGGCTGGCAGGGTAAAACAGTTCCTCACGGGTGGTAAAAATTAGCTGCCAGTCGTTCTTCTGCCCCAGTTTTTTTAGTAATTCAACGCATTCGGTAGAGGTGGCGGTGCTGTCGTTGGGGTGATAAACCAGGAATACAGGGTTCTTACGGTGCAGGTAGAAAAAAATACCCATCAACACCACGATAATTACAAGCAAAGAAGTCCGGTATCTGTTCATCATTTATCAGCTATTTAATGGTGCAATACGTTTTATTGAATATAAATAATATTTAATATAACTATTTATTGTTTAATCTGCAATTTTATCTTACTTCCGGGTTGTAAATTTATTATAAGTTTTAGTGTTAGGTTAACGGCTTTATCATTTAATTATTCCCGTAATTGTTACTTATATCTTACCTGACCGCTTGTAACCTTCCGGGAGTTTTGCTAACCAGGTTATAAACTGCACATTCAACATTCTTGTAAAAGTTGCTTATAAGTTACATTTACAAATGGTAAATTCCGTAAAAAAGAATTAATTATATTCTCGTACAGATGAGTGATGATGAAAATTATAAATTAAAATTTTTATCGGTGAGTAAGCCCAAACTAAAACAGACTGCCAGTAGCTGACGTTGCTTCATAGTGGAACAAACATACCCCTGCATGACCGAAATTTTAAGTGAGCATGTTTACCACCCCCCGGTTTTATTCAGAAACCGGCACTTTAACACTATTTACACTAATTTCTTAAGAAAAGACCCCTTACCCCCCTGCCAGGGTTTTGTGCTGGATACGCCCGATGGAGACTTTCTGGAGGGTGACTATTATACCTGTGGAAGTGATCGGCTGATTGTTGCTTTTCACGGGCTGGAGGGGAACAGTAAAAGTACGTATATGCTCAGCCTGGCCCGGGCAGCCCTGTTGCAGGGTTTCGACATGCTGGCCATGAACTTCCGCGGTTGCGGTGGGCGATCCAACAACCTACTCATTTCCTACCACAGTGGAAAAAGCGACGACGTTCACTTCGTTATTAATGAAGTTAACAACCGGTTCGACTACGGGCAAATCGTACTCGCCGGATTCAGCCTGGGAGGAAATGTGGTAACCAAGTATGGCGGGGAAAAACTATACAAAAAGGCCAGTAACCTGAAAGCAATTGCAGCTGTTTCGGTTCCGTTCGACCTGGAAGCCACAGCCCTGCACATGGAGCGATGGCAGAACAAACTGTACCTTTGGCATCTGCTGTTGCCGCTGAAACAAAAGGCCCTGCAAAAGATTAGGCAGTTTCCGGAATCGCGTTATCGAGCCGACGCGATAAAAAATATTACCACTTTCTATGAGTTTGATGATTATTTCACTGCACCCGTACACGATTTCGGTACAGCGCCTAATTATTACCGCCTTTGCAGCAGCAAACCGTTTGTAGCGCAGGCTGAACTCCCAACGTTGCTGATTAACGCGCTCGATGATCCTTTTTTCCCGCAGGCCTGCTATCCTTTCGAGGAAAGTGAACAAAACGACCGGGTTTTTTTCCTGGCCCCACTGTACGGTGGCCACGTTGGTTTTTCGCAAAATGTTCGCTTTTCGGAAATGGGATGGCACGAAAAGCAACTGTTCCGGTTCCTGGAGGAATTGACCTGAAATAAGGCCCGGAAAAAACCTGCGTGTACCCATAACCGGGGGTTCAATTACTCCACATCGTTAACCCGGTAAACCGGCCTGGGCCGGGTTAGTATTTATACTTTCCCTTCCACCAGTTTTTTAACCTTTTCCTGAAGTCGTTTTCTTTGGGGTTATTGCCCGGATCGTAAAACTTTCTTCCCTTCAGCTCAGCGGGCAGGCATTCCATTTCAGCGAAATTACCCGGGTAATCGTGCGCGTAGCGGTAACCCGACGAATAGCCATCCTTTTTCATTAATGAGGTTACCGCGTTGCGTAATGCAAGCGGGGTTGGCAGGCTGCCTGATTTTTTCACTTCGCTACCCGCCTCTTTAATAGCCTTGTAGCTAGCATTACTTTTCGGCGAACAGGCCAGGTAAACCACGCACTGCGACAGTATAATTTCGGCTTCCGGGTAACCAATTACCTGAACAGCCTGGAACGTGTTGTTAGCCAGCACCAGTGCGTTAGGATTAGCATTGCCGATATCTTCTGAAGAAAGAATGAGCAGCCTACGGGCGATAAAAGACAGGTCTTCTCCGCCCTCAATCATCCTGGCCAGGTAATACACCCCTGCATTTGGATCACTGGCCCGGATCGACTTGATCAGGGCGGAAGCCAGGTCGTAGTGCTCCTCCCCTTTCTTGTCGTAATTAATTGTCTTTTGCTGCACGGCTTCCTGAACCAGCTGGTCTGTAATTTCAACCGGTGATGTATTTACCGACTGCACCACCAGTTCCAGGTTATTCAGCATTTTCCGGCCATCGCCCCCCGATAAATTAAACAGCGCCTGTTTTTCACTGATCCGGATCGATTTGGTTTTCAGCCAGCTATCATTGGCCAGCGCCGTCTGCAAAAGTTTCTCCAGCTGTTCTTCCGTTAGGCTGTTCAGCCGGTAAACCTGGCAGCGTGATAAAAGCGCCGAGTTAACTTCGAAGGACGGATTTTCAGTAGTGGCCCCGACCAGGGACACAATACCTTCTTCAACGGCATGCAGTAGGGCATCCTGCTGCCCTTTATTGAACCGGTGAATTTCGTCGATAAACAGCAATACGTTAGCACTGTTTCTGGCCCGTTGAATAACCGTTCGCAGTTCCTTTACCCCGGAGTCGATTGCGTTGAGCTGGGTAAAAGTATATCCTGATTCTTTTGCCATGATACGGGCCAGCGTTGTTTTTCCACTACCCGGGGGCCCCCAAAAAATGACGGACGGTATCCGGAACCCCGGCTTTTTGGCCTGGGCTACCAGTTGCCTTAAAACCCCGCGTTTTCCCAGTAAATGATCCTGCCCCAGTACCTCGTTCAGGGATTGGGGCCTCATTCGCTCGGCAAGGGGTTTAACCGATGATCCGGAAAATAAATCAGACATGCACTACTGCCAGGTTGTTAAGTGCGCTTTCAATTACATTCAAATCCTCTTCTTTGAAATCGAGGTGCGTAACCATGCGGATATCCTTTTTCCCGAAAGGAATTACCTGTACGCCCTGTTCTTTCATGCGGCTGGCGAAAGCTGCTGGCGATACATCTTTCAGGGTAAAAATAACGATGTTCGTGTGTACGGGCTTAATTTCCTGCACGTAAGGCTGGTTGTTAAGCATGGCTGCAATTTTCCGGGCCCGCTCATGATCATCTGCCAGCCGGTGAATATGATTATCGAGGGCATATATACCGGCAGCAGCCAGGAAGCCGGCCTGCCGCATGCCACCTCCCAATACTTTTCTTACCCGTTTGGCCCGGGTTATGGTTTCCTTCGAACCCAGTAATACCGATCCTACGGGGGTACCCAAACCTTTTGAAAGGCAAATTGAAATCGTATCGAAGTACTCACCGTATTTCAGCGGATGATCTTCCGAGGCAACCAGGGCGTTGAACAGCCGGGCCCCGTCGAGGTGTAATTTCAGCCCTTCCTCTTTGCAAAGTTTACTGATTTCGGCAACATCATGGAGATCGTAATAACACCCGCCTCCTTTATTCACCGTATTTTCCAGCCCTACCATTGCAGTGGGGGCGGCATGTATGTCGTGCGGGTTATTGATATTATCCCTGATGTCATCGGCCTTCAGCCGCCCAAGGTCCCCGTAGAGCAGGCGAACAGACGCCATGGAATTGTAAGCAATTCCTCCCCCTTCGTAATTATAAATGTGCGAAAGGCGGTCGCAAATTACTTCGTGCTGGGGTTGGGTATGCAAACGGATGGCAATCTGGTTGGTCATGGTACCTGATGGACAGAAAATACCCGCTTCCATGCCAAAATAAGCGGCCGATTTTTTTTCCAGGAGTGCAATAGTTGGGTCTTCCCCGAACACATCATCGCCCACTTCGGCCTGCATCATGGCCTGTAGCATTTCGGGTGTGGGTTTGGTTACGGTATCACTTCGAAGATCAATCATAGCATTAATTCTTATTAGTCAGGGCCCTGAACGATTTCATGGCCGCACCATTATGTAAACTTTCTTTTGCCAGTTCAACAGCCTTAAGAATGGAATCAGCCTTGCCGGCACAATACAGGGCCATGCCCGCGTTGGCCGCCACAATATCATTCTGAGCTGCTGTTCCTTTACCCTCGAGGATACTGGTAAAAATTTCAGCAGAAGCCGCCACGGAATTGCCCCCGTATAAATCTTCCTCCTTGTATTTTTTCAGCCCCAGGTCTTCGGGGTGAAGCAGCATTTCCTCGTTGTTATCAATTACCTTGAATGGGCCGGTTAACGATATTTCATCGTAACCATCGAGGGAATGAAGAATAACAAACCGTTTATTGGTTTGCTGGTACAGGTAGGCATACAGTCGGGCCAGTTCGAGGTTAAACACGCCTACGAGCTGAATTTTAGGAAAAGCCGGGTTTACCATCGGGCCCAGCATGTTAAAGAACGTTTTCACCCCCAGTTCCCTGCGGATCGGGGCGACGTTTTTCATCGCCGGGTGGAACAGGGGTGCGTGCAGGAAACAGATTCCGGCCCGGTTCAACTCTTCTTTCAGCCGGTTTACATCATTGCTGAACTCATAACCGAAGTGAGCCAGCAGATTGGAAGAACCACAAACCGAAGAAACCCCGTTATTGCCGTGTTTGGCTACTTTCTGTCCGGCCCCGGAAACAACGAAAGAAGATAACGTTGATATATTAAACGTATCCTTACCATCACCACCGGTGCCACATAAATCGATGGGATCGTATTCATCAATTTCTACCGGTACGCATAGTTCCAGCATGGCATCCCTGAAGCCTTCCAGTTCCTGTACCGTAATGCTTCGCATGAGGTAAACCGTAAGGAAGGAGGCCATTTGGCTGGAATTGTATTCGCCCTGGGCCAGGCGAATAAGAATATCTTTGGCCTGGTTTTCATTTAACGATTTATATTCAAATAACGCGTTGAGAATTTCTTTCATTAACAAATGATTTTATAAACCTAACATCACAAATCCACCCCAGTAGTAGGGATCATTAAATTTAGCTTTTAACTCGATCTGAGCCTTATAAAAAGCAGTAAGTTTATCTTCGCCGTTCATCCAGCGGGAATAAAAAATCCGCATCAGTTCCTGAGTGGTTTCATCGTCCACTTTCCATAAGCTCATAATTACGCTTTTAGCCCCGGCTACCATAAAAGCACGTTGCAGCCCATACACACCTTCCCCGTTCCTCACTTCACCCAAACCGGTTTCGCAGGCACTCATCACCACCATTTCCGTTTCGTCAAGATCCAGGTTCATGGCTTCATAAGCGGTTAGTATACCGTCTTCTGCAACCGAGTCGGAAGTCCGTAAAGAGCCGTTAATGGTATTTTGTGCGCCTGCCAGCA
>CAZIWJ010000111.1:6177-11612 GCA_964542855.1 uncultured Roseivirgaceae bacterium | reverse complement strand
GGGTAGTGTTTAAACTGGGCCATACGGTAGAAAATATTATTTACCGGGAGCCACTGTTTACCCTTACAATCAGGAGGAGTGATGCGGTTCAATCGAGAATGGTTATTGGAGCATTTGGAAAACGTTCGTTACTCGATAACCGGATGAAGCGCCCTTTTACTGCAAAAGAGGCACCTTTCTTTGGTGTGAAATACCACATCCGCTGCAACTTCCCCGATGATACCGTAGCCCTGCATAATTTTGAGGGGGGGTACTGCGGGCTGAGCAGGGTAGAAGGTAATCGTTACAATCTTTGTTTTCTTGGAAGCAGCCGGCACCTGCAGGAATTGGGAAGTGTTGAAGCCGTAGAAGAAAAAGTGCTCAGGAAAAACCCTCACCTCGATGAAATTTACCGGGAATCGGAATTCCTCATGGCCAGGCCGCAGGTAATCAGTAAAGTTTCCTTCCAATCCAAGCAGCCGGTAGAAAATCACATCCTGATGGTGGGCGATACGGCCGGCCTTATCTCTCCGCTTTGCGGAAATGGTATGGCCATGGCTATTCACGCCGCCAAAATTGCAGCAGAATACACTTCTTTATTCCTGCAAAACAGGATGAGCCGGCAGCAAGCCGAAGCGGGTTACGCTGTCAGCTGGAAAAAACTGTTCGTAAGCCGCTTGTGGGTTGGCAGAAATACCCAGCAACTGTTCATTAATAGTTTAAGTGCAGAACTGGCGGTAATGATGGTACGCTATAGCCGGCCTTTGGCCCGGAAAATTATGAAGTATACCCACGGTCGGCCTTTTACGCTTCACGAGTAAGCCGGGTAATAACTTCCTCGTGTTGGGGATACTTCCTAATTAGTGCATCCCGGTTTGCCAGTTCAAAATCTGCAAAGTCAAACCCGGGGGAAACCGTACAACCGACCAGGCAGTAACTGTCCGGCTCGGTTAATTCGGCCCCAAACCAATACCCGGCCGGCACAACCGCCTGAAAATTCGGGCTTTCCGGGTCTGATGAGAGCTTAATCTGCTGGTGTTCCCCGGTAGGGGTAATGGTATGAATAGTAACGGATGAACCGGCATGAAAATGCCACATTTCATCGGAAGCCAGCCGGTGAAAAGCTGAAAATTCATCCAATTGCAGTAAAAAATAAATGGCCGTGGCGTAGTTTCTCCTGTCCTGACCAATCCCAACCAACATTGAACCCTCGGAGCGATAGGTTTCCTTGTAATGCCCACCTTCCGGGTGAGGTTTCATGTTCAGTTTATTGATCCAGTAATTGGCAGTAGGCATAGTAAAAGAATCCATAAAATATATATCATTGCATTCCTGGCATCTAAACAGGAATGGTTATTGGGTAACAAAGATAGTCAGGAAATGTGGAATAGCCTATTATTGGTTTAGCTGTGCCCGTCGCAGGTCTTCGTTCTTGTAAATTAACTGTCCTTCGGCATTCCACTCTTTGTAAATGAAGGGAAGAAAATCCTTGTTCCACGGATCTTCCCGGTATTGGATTTGCTTTTTGGTCATACCCCTGAAATCGTAAAATTCGGTCCATAAACCCACCGGCACGTCATTATCGTATTGCCCCTTCACTGCAATATTGCCACTTTCGTGAAAATAAAGGTACTCGCCTTTCTTTTCCCCGTACACCACGGGAATAACTTCTTTAATCTTTTTGCGGGTGTTTTCATCGTAGTAGGTAATTTTAGCATTTCTCGGCCACCCCCGGGTGTACTTCCTTTTATCCTGAAGAATATCTTTGCGGTTATACGATTCCCAACGGCCATGCCTGGCACCCTTGTAATAAATACCTTTCTGGAGTACCTGTCCGTCCTGGGTAATTTTCTTGTAAGGACCGTGAAGAATAAGAGAGTATTTTTTATTTACATTCGGCGAGCTTCTTATTTGCTTGCGTCGCTTATCGAACCAGTACACGTGCTGTAAGTAAGGGTCGGGCTGCTCAAATTGTTTCAGGTAATAAAAAAGCTCAAAAACCACCTTGTCGCCGTAGCCGTTTTTAGTGAATCCTTTTTTGGTTTTAATGCCGTAAAATACCTTCTTCTTTCGTTTCTTTTTCTTTTTATCTTTTTTGTCATCGCTTTCCTCCTCCTCTTCTTCCAGGTCGATGGTTAGCGGAACAATTACATTATCTTCAACCTGTAAATCGAGCTTTTCCCCATCGGCACCGCGCAGGGTGTTTTCCAGGCTGTCCTTCTGCTGGGCGACGGCGCAAAAAGGATGTAAAAAGAAAATAATTGCCGCGAGCCAGGCGGCAGGGGTAATAAAGAGTAAGCGGTAATTACGGTTCATTATTTATTTCTGCTTTCCATAGTGGTAACGAAAATGGCAGCCTTCTATTTTACCAGTAAACCCTGCTGCCATCCCGGTTTTTGCCCTAACCCGGTTTGGCTTCCAATTGCGGTAGCTACCCATACAATTCCACTCCCCAACACGGCGCCAAACCAGGTATCGATGAAAAAATGCTGCAACAGGTAAATGCGCGATATTGCCACAACTACTGCCAGTAGCAAGAGGGGAACGCTCAAACGCCGGTCGTTAACCCAAAGTGCTAGCAAACCGGTAATTACAAATATGGTGGTAGTATGCCCGGAGGGAAAGGTGTGGCTGCCATGAACCGACACGCCTTCAACCACGTGCAGGGTGTTGAAATCTGCCAGGTATTTCTTCGGGCGATCCATATCCCTGAAAATGCCCCTTTTCAACAAGGGCTGGGTAATAACCAGGGCCAGCAGGCCGCAGAAGAAAGTAAATACCGCCCGGTAATAATTAAACAACAACATAATTACACCAATAATGGCCAGCGTAATTCCATCACCCAGAAAGGTAATATACTTAAAAAACTGGTCGGCCACCGGATGGTGCAGCGAGTTGATCCAGTACACTACCGTTCCTTTGGTAACAAAAAGCAGGGGCAGGGTAATTGCCAGGTAGGCCATCAGTGCCCTGCCGTATAACTTAACCGGTGAACCAATCACAGTACGTTCAGTTCTTTGCCTACCTTTACAAAAGCCTGAATTGCTTTATCGAGGTGCTCTTTTTCGTGTACCGCCGAAAGCTGTACCCGGATACGGGCTTCTCCTTTAGGCACTACCGGGTAATAGAAACCAATAACGTATATACCTTCTTCCAGCAACCGTTCGGCAAATTTCTGCGATAACGGGGCATCGTAAAGCATAACCGGCACAATCGGGTGTTCACCGGGTTTGATATCGAAGCCGGCTTCCGTCATTTTGTCCCGGAAGTACCTGGTGTTTTCCTCCAGCTTATCGCGAAGTTCAGTAGACTGGCTCAGTAAATCGATTACAGCAATAGATGCTCCCGTAATAGAAGGGGCCAGGGTATTGGAGAACAGGTAAGGGCGAGAGCGCTGTCGCAGTATATCTACAATTTCTTTTCGGGCGGCCGTAAAACCTCCGGAGGCTCCTCCCAGGGCCTTACCCAGGGTGCCGGTAATGATGTCTACCCGGCCCATTACATTGCGGTATTCGTGTACGCCCCGCCCGGTTTTGCCAATAAAACCAGTGCTGTGGCACTCGTCCGACATTACCAGTGCATGATATTTCTCGGCCAGATCGCAGATTTTATCTAGCCGGGCAATGGTACCGTCCATGGAGAAAACCCCGTCGGTAACCACAATTTTCTGTTTGGCCCCGGCGTCGTCGGCGGCTTTTAACTGCAATTCCAGGTCGGCCATGTCGTTGTGCCTGTAGCGGAACCGCATGGCTTTACACAGCCGCACCCCGTCGATGATGGAAGCATGGTTCAGCCCATCGGAAATAATAGCATCTTCTTTTCCGAGCAGGGGCTCGAACACTCCCCCGTTGGCGTCGAAGCAGGCTGCATACAGAATCGTGTCTTCCATTCCCAGAAATTCGGAAATCTTTTCTTCCAGTTCTTTGTGAATATCCTGGGTGCCACAAATAAAACGCACCGATGACATGCCGAATCCGTGCGAATCGATGGCTCCTTTGGCCGCTTCAATCACTACCGGATGCGATGATAATCCCAGGTAGTTGTTGGCACAAAAGTTTATAACCTCCTCGCCGGTAGTGGTTTTAATTACGGCATCCTGCGGTGTGGTAATAATCCGCTCTTCCTTATACAGGCCCGCTTCCTGTATCGACTGAATTTCTTCTTCCAGTTTTGGTTTTAATGTATCGTACATAAATCTGTTGTTTTCTGTTAGTAAAGAAACAAACACCAGTAACCAGAAAAACATTTAATTTCCTGCTTTGTGGTAATGTTCCCCGTGGTGTAAAGATTATAATTTTTATCAGTTAACCGGGCAAATGAAATTCGTATTTTTAAAAAATTATCCTTTTAACAATACATTTACACTTTATTTTTAAAACTTTGCTAATATATCCGGCTGTTTTGTTTTTTATTTGCAAGCCATTCAATAGTAAAACAATCATTAAAGCGTATAATTCAGCAGCGATGAAAAGAATACTGGTCACCGGAGCCTGCGGGCAGTTGGGAAGCGAAATTATAACTTTTTTACACGAACTACAGGCCGGGTATAAACTGGTAGCCTCGGATGTAAGGGAAGAAGCCAACGTATTTCCTGAAGGCGTGTATTACGAGCATTTCGATGTTACCGACGCGGAACGCCTACAGGAGTTATTGCAGGAATATAATATCGATGCCGTCTTTCACCTGGCGGCAATCTTGTCGGCCAAGGGTGAACAGTACCCCCACCTCACCTGGCAGGTTAACATGGAAGGGCTTACCCATTTGCTGGAAGCGGCCCGGGCCAATCAGGCCCTGAAGATATTCTGGCCCAGTTCTATTGCTGTTTTTGGCCTTTCCACTCCCAAACAGGCCCCCCAGGTTTCGCGTATGGAACCGGGAACCATGTACGGCATCACCAAACTGGCCGGTGAGCACTTGTGCAACTACTATCACAATAAATTCGGTGTAGATGTTCGCAGCTTGCGATATCCTGGCCTGGTTAGCTATCGTACCGTACCCGGTGGAGGAACTACCGACCATGCGGTTGAACTGTTCCGTAGGGCCGTGGAAGAATTTGATTATACCTGTTTCCTCAATGAAGAAACCAACTTGCCATTCCTTTATATGCCCGACGCGGTAAGGGCTACGGTTGAATTAATGCAGGCTCCTGCTGAACAGGTTAAAATACGCCGCTCCTACAACATTAGTGGTTTTAGCGCCACCCCGGCCCAGATTACCGGTGAAATTGTAAAAATTTACCCTGGCTTTCAGGTAAATTACCAGCCCGACTTCCGCCAGGCTATCGCCGATTCCTGGCCCGATAGTATCGATGACTCCAGCGCCCGTAACGACTGGAACTGGAAAGCGGAATTTAATTTGCCCGCCATGAGCCAGGATATGCTGCTCAACCTTAAAGCTGTGCGCCAGGCCGAATTAACTGAAGAATAATTAATGCTCACGCTGTAAGCATTTTCCGG
>CAZIWJ010000111.1:0-6077 GCA_964542855.1 uncultured Roseivirgaceae bacterium | reverse complement strand
GCCAGGCCGAATTAACTGAAGAATAATTAATGCTCACGCTGTAAGCATTTTCCGGATATCACCCCACGGGCTACGTTACCATTGTTAACCACTATTATTAACCCAAATTCTTCTAACATTAATTATAGGTACATCTAATAGCTGTAGCTGGATGATTTATTTATTTCTAATTATTTAGCTGTGAAACATTTACACCATATTATTCTCAACTAAAAACCTTAATACCTGGTGTAGGGGGGTAGAAAAAAACTTCCGGTACGCCCGGAAGTTTTTCTTTACTTAGACACTAAATCGATGCTGCGCTCAATGAAGGCGGTGAGGTCTTTACCGTTCAGCATGTTCTGCGACAGCATGGCCAGGTCGTACGACTGCTTGGCCAGTTGTTCCTTCTTTTCTTCGGAGCGTGCCCGCAGTATTTTTTGAATAATGCCGTGGTTGGCATTAATCGTTACCGAATGCTGGTCGGGGAAATTACCCATCATCGACATTCCTCCGCCACCCGTTGCGGCCATTTCCTTCATGCGTCGCATGAACTCGGGCAGGGTAACGGTTACCGGAAGTTCATCGGGCGACTGCGATTCAACGGTCACGGTTTTGTTCTGGTCGTTAATTACCTTCTCAAAGATTTCCTTTACTTTATTCGACTCTTCTTCGGAAAGTACCGACTCAATTTTTTCGTCCTTTTCAATCAGCTTTTCAGCCGTATCGGCATCTACCCGCTTGAAGCTTACCTTTTCCAACTTCTGCTCCATGGTATTGGTGAAGTGGGTGTCAATAGGCCCGTTTAGCTGAAGCACATCATAATCGCGCTTTTTGGCCGAGTTGATGTATGCATCCTGCTTTTCCGGGTTAGAAGTGTACAGGTAAGTTACGCTGTCGTTTTTATCGGTCTGGTTGGGTTTTACCTTTTCGTTATATTCGTCCAGGGTGAAGTGCTGACCGTCTACATTTTTTAGTAGCACAAAGTTTTTGGCCTTGTCGTAAAACTTGTCTTCAGTAATCATACCGTACTTTACGAACAGCCCCACGTCGTCGAATTTCTCCTCGAAGGTTTTGCGGTCCTGCTTAAACAGTTCGGCCAGTTTGTCGGCCACCTTCTTGGTGATGTAGTTATTGATCTTCTTCACGTTGGAGTCTGACTGCAGGTAACTACGCGAAACGTTCAGCGGTATATCGGGTGAGTCAATTACCCCGTGCATCAGCATCAGGAATTCGGGCACGATGTCTTTTACCTCGTCGGTAATGAACACCTGGCGGGAATAGAGCTGAATTTTATTTTTCTGTACTTCAACTTCGTTTTTAATTTTGGGGAAGTACAGCACGCCAGTAAGCTCGAAAGGAAAATCCACATTCAGGTGAATCCAGAACAGGGGTTCTTCGGCAAAAGGGTAAAGCTCACGGTAAAACTTTTTGTAATCCTCGTCGGTGAGGTCGTTGGGCTGTTTGGTCCAGATCGGATCGGCGTCGTTAACGATGTTATCAACCTTTACGGTTTTGTATTTCGGTTTTCCTTCATCGTCTTTGCCGTCTTCCACCGACTGGTCTTTGTCACCGAAACGAATCGGTACCGGCAAAAATTTGGCGTATTTATCTAAAATTCCCTGAATGCGAGCTTCTTCCAGGAATTCCTCGGAGTCTTCATTAACGTGAAGAATAATTTCGGTTCCGCGTTCCTGCTTTTCAGCCGGACCAATTTCAAACTCAGTATCCCCGTCGCATTGCCAGTTAGCAGCTTCCGCGCCATCCTGGTAAGAAAGGGTGTTGATTTCAACTTTACCGGCTACCATAAAAGCCGAATAAAAGCCCATACCAAACTTACCAATGATCTCCTTGGCGTCGGCAGCTTCTTTAAACTTTTCAACGAACTCACTGGCTCCGGAGAAAGCAATCTGGTTAATGTATTTCTTAATCTCCTCGGCTGTCATACCAATACCTTTATCGCTAACGGTAATGGTTTTGGCCTCCTTATCTACTTTCACATCGATGGTAAGGTCGCCTAAATCGCCCTGGTATTCACCCAGTGAGGAAAGGCGCTTTACTTTTTGGGTGGCATCCACTGCATTGGACACCAGCTCGCGGAGAAATATCTCGTGATCGGAATAGAGAAACTTCTTAATGATGGGGAAAATATTCTCCGTATGAATGTTAATGGTACCTTTTTCTTCTACCATTGCTTAGCTGCGGTTAGGGTTAAACAAAATTTCTTTTTGCTAACCAGTCAAAAAATATTCCAGTCGATAAAAAATGACAGAGTGGCAGATTTTAACGGTCACCGGATCCGGTCTACTGACTTTACCAGTCGTTCATCCCGACGAATAAAGCGGTTGGCCAGTGAATTGAACACTAAAGCAAGCATGGGCAGAATAAGCCCGAACTGGTATTCACCCTGCTCATCGGGGTTCAGCATTTCCTCTCCCTGCCGCATAAAGTAAACCATGATTCCGAAGGAGGAAAAGATAACAAAAATGTTAACCAGGTTCAGCACCACCTGCGCCATGCGGTTATTGTACCGGAAAATGGAGTACAGGGCAATAGCCATAGAAAGCACCACCGGTATTAAAATATAATAAGTTTGCTGGGCTTCCATTACCTGGTTTTCAGCACCAAGGTGTTGCAACTCCTGGGCGTCGAGCAGCACTTTTTCCTGCTTTTCTATATCAACTTTCATCCAGATCGGGGAAGCCATAATAGCTCCCATACTCAGAATAACCCCCAGTAGGAACAAAGTTTGTACCCGTTGTAGCATATGTTTTTCGTAATTTTATGGTTTCAGGGTGCAAAGATAATCATTCCTTTTTATTCATGTAATCCTGCCGAATGGCCTTAAACGCTGAACCGCTTTTTCATTGTGGAAATGAAGTAAAATCTGCCGGCTGCAATCCCGGCCGTAACTACAATCGGTTTGGCATCCTGGATATGCCTGTATTACAAGCTTCCGGGGCGCGTGCATTTAACTCCCGCAACCAAAGCACTCAAAATCCGAGTCGTCGGGCCGTTCCGGGCGGGGTTCGGTAAGGGAATTGATTTGCTTCTTCTTCAGAAACATTTCTTCCCGAATTTCCATGTCCTGGAACATATCACCGGTTAGTTTAGCTTCCAGTTCCTGTAGTTCTTTCTCCAGTGTTTCAATCATTGGTGTTTTTTTCATTTAAAGAAGGTAAAAAAAATTACTGGTCGTTGGCCGTTTTACTTTCCCTCTGGTATGATTTTTTAACGATATCCGTGGTGTCCTCAGTGCGGTATTTAACATCTTTCTGGGGGGTGAAATCTGTTTGCAGCAAGGCAATTGCGTTAATCCCGATAACCAGAAATAGCACAGCCAATAAAATGTATCCTCTTTTGTTTACTTTCACTTTTTTATTTTCGCTCATAATCTTTTTTCCTGATTAACCATTAATTGCGGCAGGAGGTTGCAAAAATAAACAGCCTGTTGAAAGCCACATACTAAACTAAGGGCTTGTTGAAAGCTTGAAATTTTGCCAACAAAAAAAAACAACAAGCTTCAGAGGTAATCATTTACCGGTACTACATCCACATCCTGCCGATCCTGGTAAAACTGTTTTAGCAAAGCCGTATGGCCCTGGCCAAAAATAACCAGCACCCGGTCGCCGGGTTCAGCAATCCGGTCAATGTTTGCCATGATGTGAAAATTCCTTTTCCACCACCTGGCGGTTAAGTTAATGCCTGCCGGGTTTTCGGGGGTGCTATAGCGGTTAAAATACTGCAGGTAAGCCATCCGGGTCATCCGGTCATTTTCATCCCGGTTAATGAAATTAAAAAAATTAGCAAGGTTTTGCCGGTTGTAATGCTCCTGCATCGGGTTAATTACCTCGGCTTTCATCAATGCTACCAGCTGGTTAAACTCCTCTTTCCGGTTCCTCTCCTCCAGAAACTGCATAACAGCATCGAAGTTCAGGCCCATGCGTTTATCGGCAGCATATACATGGTCATGCCCCAGGTTCCTGGCAAGCCGGAAGCCCAGCTGCTGCCGTTCGTTATTTGTAAGCGCATGGTTATCATCCAGGTACTGCCGATAGGTAGAATCCATTTTCATATTGCCGTACGGATATTCCAGGATAACTTTGGTAGGTTTAAAACGGGCCAGCTTATTTACCAGTTGCTTAATTTCCTGCTGCCGTTTTGAGGAAGAGATGTCCGACATATCCAGGCCCAGCAAATCGCTGGAACCGGCAAAGTGAGTAGTGCCAAGGAAAAGAATTTGCAACTTCTTCGGGGGTTGCTGAGCCTTTACTGGTACGGCAAACAGAAAGTAACCGATTATCAGGGCCCGGGTTAAAAAGCGCATAAAATGTACGTTAGTTAGTTTCTACACGGTAGATGCCAAAAAGGCTGAAGCGTTGCACGTTGAAAATTATCTTAAAAAAATGCAATAGTTACGCTGCTGCATTGGTTTTTACTGAACAAGCATTAAAATCGTGTTACAGGTGTATGGGTAAATGAGAATTCCTCCAACTTTATTCGAATAATTGTGTTCATTAGTAAGGTTATCACGAAATGTTTATAACGTAAAAATACTTAAAATGCCTGATATAATTTTTGTTGAACCCAGCGGGGAGGAAAAAACTGTTAACGTGGCCAACGGGGCTAAAATCCGGGACGCTGCCATAGAGAACGGTATTGAAGGAATCATAGGTGCCTGCGGTGGAAACGGGATGTGCGCTACCTGTCATGGATACCTGGAAGAATCATTCCTCACTAAAGTGCCCAACGTGGAAGAAGATGAAGAAGCTATGCTGGAAGAAGCCAAAGCTGAAGTAAAGTCGAACAGCCGCTTAACCTGCCAGGTACTGATGAGTGCCGAACTGGAAGGAATGCGGGTTACCTTTCCTGCACAACAATGAGTGTTGTAATTATCGGGGCCGGCCAAACCGGAATACAGGCAGCAAGCGCACTGCGTAATAATGGATATAATCATTCCATTACACTCATTAGCGATGAAGACAAATTCCCTTACCAGCGTCCGCCTCTATCCAAGGAATACCTGCGAGGGGAACAGCAGGAAAATACACTGCTGTTTCGTCCGGCCGATTATTACGAGAAGTCTGGCATTGCATTCAAAAAGGGGGTCCAGGCTACCGCAATTAACCGGAATCAGAAAACAGTAAAGCTTTCCAATAACGAGGAAATAAACTACGAACACCTTGTATTGGCTACCGGGGCCAGGAACCGGGAGTTTCCCTTTGGCCAGGAAATGATACACTACCTGAGAACGATCGACGACGCAAACTTACTCGCTGAAAAGGCTACCGAAGGTGCCCATGCTGTTATTATTGGAGGGGGATTCATCGGACTGGAACTGGCTGCCTCCTTAAAGGCAAAAGGTTTGCTGGTTCACGTGGTAGAACGCAGCAACCAGCTAATGGGCCGCGTGCTTTCACCGGTGATGAGTGAGGTTTTTTATAAGGTGCACCACGACAAGGGGGTGAAAGTACGCCTTAACACTTCACTGGAAGAGTACCTGGAACGAGAAGGAATAAAACTGAGTAACGGGGAGGAACTAAACCCCAATTTACTTATTGCCGGCATTGGCGTTTTGCCCAATACCGAGCTGGCCGATGCCGCCGGGCTGGAAATCGATAACGGGATTAAGGTGAATGAATACCTGCAAACCAGCGATTCTGCTATTTATGCGGGGGGCGATTGCGCGCAATATTATAATCCGTATGCTGAGGCTGAGGTGCGACTTGAGTCGGTTCAGAATGCTGCTGATCAGGGTGATACCATCGCTGCCAACATCATGGGGAAGCAACAAGCCTACAATAAAGTGCCCTGGTTCTGGACGATACAATATCACTTAAAATTACAGATGGCCGGAATTTCTAGCGGGTATGATCACTACATACTAAGGGGGGAACCTGAAAGCGAAAAGTTTTCGGTGTTTTACTTTAAAAAAGAAAAGCTCATTGCCGTTGATTCCCTGAATAAACCGCTCGATCATATGCATTCCCGCAAACTGCTGGCCGCAGGTGTAACGCCCACTCGCAAGCAAATTGAAGATGAATCGTTTAAGCTAAAAGAACTGCTTTCCTAACCTCCGGGTGCCGGGGTTAAAACTG
>CAZIWJ010000110.1:0-11668 GCA_964542855.1 uncultured Roseivirgaceae bacterium | reverse complement strand
TAATACTTGTTGCTCTCCCTCTTGGACTCGAACCAAGGACCTACTGATTAACAGTCAGCCGCTCTAACCAACTGAGCTAAGGGAGAATAATACCGTTTCATTTTAGGATTGCAATACTAATAGATGCTTATGCACTATGCAACTATTTGCGAGAAATTTTCTGAAAGTTTATCCGCCCTCTTCTTAAGCTGTTATTTATCAGGCATATAGAAATTTACTTTTTTTCCGCTCAAAGATTACGTAATTTATGATTAACCTAACAATAAGTACAACCAAACGGTGTGTTTGCTGGTTATAACCACTACACTTTACTCAACCTCTTTGTTCATGAACCGAAGTCTCCTATTCATAAGCATGCTGATGGCTGCCATCCTCGGTGGCATAATCGCCGTTTTCGGCGTTCGATACTTCTCACCACCGGCCTCAACCCTGGGTGGGGCAGCTACTAACGATCAACAAGCGGTTAACTTTACCCGTTACCTTCCCGACACCAATTACACGGTTCCCGAAGGTTTAAACTTTGTGTACGCCGCCAATTCGGTAACTCCTGCTGTGGTATTTATCCGCTCTTCGTTTAATACCGGTGGAGAAGAAAATCCGTTCCGCGATTTCTATGAAGACTTTCTTGGCGGGGGCAAACGCAAACGTGGGCCTTCCAGTTCTTCGGGTTCCGGGGTTATTGTTTCTTCCGATGGCCTTATTGCCACCAACAACCACGTAATTGAAGATGCCGACTTCGTAGAGGTAACTCTCAACGATAACCGTACCTATCGGGCCGAAGTAATAGGCCGCGATCCCACCACTGACCTGGCACTCATTAAAATAGAAGGCAACAACCTATCCTACGTTAAATACGGCGATTCCGACGAACTGAGCATCGGGGAATGGGTGCTGGCTATTGGAAACCCTTTTGGTACGCTTACTTCTACCGTAACCGCTGGTATCGTAAGTGCTAAAGCCCGGAATATTAATATTCTCCGCGATCCAAATAACCGGCAGGTCGAATCGTTCATCCAGACCGACGCCGCTGTGAACCGCGGAAATAGTGGAGGGGCTCTGGTAAACTTAAAAGGTGAACTGATAGGAATTAATACTGCTATTGCCACCCCAACTGGAACGTACACCGGTTATTCCTTTGCCGTACCAGTGTCGCTGGTAAGTAAGGTAATGGAAGATTTACTGGAGTATGGTACTGTACAGCGTGCCTTATTGGGGGTGGAGATCCGGAATGTGAATGCCGATCTGGCCGACCGGGAAGATCTTGAAGTAGTTGACGGGGTGTACGTATCGAACGTAAACCGGGAAAGTGCTGCTGAACTGGCCGGGATTCTGCCGGGTGATATTATCATTGCCATCGATGGCAATCCGGTAACCAACGTAGCTGAACTCCAGGAACTGGTGGCCAGAAACCGCCCGGGCGATGAAGTGGAAGTAACTTACCTTCACGATGGGCAGAAAAGCACTTCAATAGCTACCCTGCAGAATACTATGGGCAATACTGAGTTTGTGAAAAAAGCTAAAGCTTTTTCGGTTGAAGGAGCTACTTTCGGTAATCCGTCGAAAAATCTGCTGCGTGAACTCGAACTGGAAGGCGGTGCCCAGATTATTGAACTGGAGAGTGGAAAGTGGTCCGATGCTGACATTGGCGAAGGGTTTATCATTACATCTATCGATAAAGAACCAGTACGCAGTGTAGAAGATATGGAGGTTATATTGGATAATAAACAAGGTGGAATTCTTATCGAAGGAATGTATCCCGACGGTACGGAAAAGTATTATGGATTGGGTATGTAGCCCTTTACAGCAGAAGTAAAAACTATGAACCACCGTTGCACAAATTGTAGTTTCTTCCATTTTTAAAAAAAACTTACAAGTGATGTATTTTTGCCTGATAGTCAGAAAGATTGTAGGGTTGTTTTTGGATATTTGAATGTATAATATCGTGTAACTTTAGCGGGAAAGACCATTTTTAGCAACTTTATAATTACTTACGAGTATGACTGATACTGCAAGAAAGCACCGGGCGGTAATGCTTATTGATGATAATGAAATTGATAACCTCATCAATCAAAAGATGATTGAAGCAGCCAATATCAGCGAACATATCTTCATGCATTCCGGCGCCAAGAGTGCAATTGAATTCTTAAAAAACATTGAAAAGGTAGGCGAAGACGCCAGGCATGTGTTGCCCGAAGTAATCTTCCTTGACATTGATATGCCCCTGATGGACGGCTTTCAGTTCCTTGATGAATTCGACAAGCTAACGGAAGCAACTAAAGAACACTGTAAAATCGTAATGCTTACATCATCTATCAACCCCCAGGATGTAAATAAATCACACAAGTATTCGGCAGTTAAGCAGTATATTAATAAACCGCTAACTCAGAAAAACCTGGAAAAACTTACGGTATAACATAACACAAATAAATTGGGGTGGTACCTCACTCTTACTTATTTCGTACTATTATTACGGGCAGACTGGTAATTCTGGTCTGCCTTTTTTCAGTTAAAAATTGCCTGATTCATTACCTGCCTCCTGATATGCGGAATGGCATCTATAAGGTGTAAAAACAAGTGAACTCGGAAAGCAAAGGCAATTCCCGGCAAAATATTGAGATTTTGTAAAAACCGCTGGCAATAATTAACAGGCCCTCGGTAATAAGCTTAAAGCCAATAGCTGTTAGCAAACCACCTGGTATTGATACCAGACTACCAGCTACGAAATGGAGGAGTAATGTTATCTACTTCAGCTCACAAAATGCTGATCAGCGATTACTTTCCCATCTCATGGCCACAATAACCAGGGTGGCAACCTGAGTAGGATCAACAGGTTAAAACGGCCTTTCAACATGACCTGCCCGTTGGTAAAGAGGATACAAAAGACGAGTACAAACTTAACACTGCCATTCCAATTCACCGGGATGAGTAGCTGAAAACAGGCAATCAGTAAACCAGATCCGGATGCTCATATTTACCCGTAATTGAAAATATAAAATACCGTCCGGTAAACTCAACTGTGTATAAAGTTGGGGTACTGAATGATAAAACATACAGAGTCAGTTGAAAATCAGGTATATTCACCAAGGGCATACCGAATGGTATTGCAGTGGGCATCAACGAGGTTGGCCATGCTCCGGTTGTATCCGCCGCCCATGGTAATCACTAAAGGGATGCCATTACTGCGAGATGCATTAATTACCATGCGGTCTCTTTCCAGACAACCCCATTTACTTACTGCAAGCTTACCCAGGCGGTCGCCTTCCAGTATATCCACTCCCGACTGGTAGAATATGAAATGCGGTTGAAACGAGCGGATAATTTCAGGCAAATGATCCTGTAATTTTTCCAGGTACGGGTTATCATCCGTACGATTGGGCAGGGCAACATCCAGGTCTGACTGTTCCTTGTGTAACGGATAGTTCTTTTCCCCGTGCATACTAAAAGTAAAAACAGCCTTATTGTCCTTGAAGATACGGGCCGTTCCATTACCCTGGTGCACGTCCAGGTCTACAATAAGAATCCGTTCAACGGTACGGGAAGCCAGCAGGTAGGCCGCACCGACTGCCTGATCATTAAATATGCTGAAGCCTTCCCCATGCTCCCGGTATCCGTGGTGCGTGCCACCACCAATGTGAATACCCAGGCCATGCTGCAGTGCCTGCCCGGTTGCATGCAAAGTACAGGCTATACTGTTCAGGGCCCGGTTTACACTCTTTTCATTAATCGGCAAGCCAATCTTCCGAACCGCCTTCTGGGGCAGGGTAAGATTAATCACCTGCTGGCAGTAAAATTCATCGTGAACCAGCGCCAGTTGCTCCAGGGTAGCTAGCCCGGGATCCACTAACTGGCTGGCCGTAATCGTACCATCGTATAATAACTGATCTTTAATGAGTGTGTACTTATCAATTGGAAAGCGATGAGTATCGGGTAACCGGTAAAGGTACCGGGAGGAAAAGCTAATTAACGGAGTTTCTTTACTCATGGAATATCGGCAATAAAAGCACCTTCTTTCGTAACATCATGGGCTGTCCATCCTAGTTCAGCTGCCTGTCTGGCTAATCGGGAAGCCAGGTCAGGATAATTAGATGAATCAATAATGATCTGGTTACAATGAATAACCCCATATAGTTCATCCAGCGATCGTAAGGCATTGTTACTAATTACTACAAAGTCGAACACAGGGCGGTCATCGAAAGCAACCGATATTGGTCCTGAAAATAAAATATCTTCTTTTAAGTGAAGAATACTGATCGTACCAGAAAAATAAGCATCCATTCCCTGCTTTTCCCACCTTGCTACGGGTTTATCTTCATTAATCGGTACGGCTACCCGGGCAGCCATTCTACCGGGATGAATGACATGTTCCATAATACTTTTGTTATTTTGCTCATCCCCTGCCCATAATAAAGTATTACCCTTTCTGCCTAGCAAATCCGCAACCGGCTCGCCGTACCAGGCATAGACCCGGAACTGATGCAGTGGCCGGGTATACTGCACGGAGCGATACCCCAACAGGAACATGAGCAACAGTAGCGCTGAATAATAATACTGTCGGCATCGAAGGGGCCAGTAAGTGCCCAACAAAATAATAAACAGGTAGCCCAGGGCAAGTTCTGCTTCATCAAGGTATAAGTAAGAAATTACGGCCCAGGGCAGTTGTTCTATTTCCTGCAATAAGTGGTGAAAGTACCCGGTAAAAGTTTCCAGTACGTTTGCCACAACCCGGGCGAGGAAGGGCAGGGGAGAAGTAAAGATAAGCAAGCCGTTAAGGCAAAGCATACAAAATGCGGCTGGTACGGCTACCAGATTAGCCAGCAGGAAGTAAAGAGGAAATTGGTTAAAGTAATAAATACTCAGTAACCCAGTACCCAACTGAGCAGCCAGCGAAACGGTAATAAGCTGCCAGATTTTGCGGGGCAATCGATGCCTGAAAGTAAGCATACTGTCTAGTCTAGGCTGCCAGAATACGATTGACAGTACGGCCAGGTAAGAAAGCTGAAAGCCGATTTGGGTAATGAGGAAAGGATTAATGCAGAGAAATAAAAAAGCCGACACGGCCAGACTGTTGTAAACATTAGCCGATCGGTTCAACTGGTTACCCGTAGCAATAATACTGAACATGGTTGCTGCCCGGCTAACCGATGGTGAAAAGCCGGTAATGCCTGCGTAACACCACAAGCCGGTAAGTACGACTACAAGATTAATTACCTTTCCGTAATTTCCACGGAACAGGTAGCTGCCAGTAAATGCTAGCAATAGGTATAGTATACCTACGTGTAATCCTGATACGGCCAGGATGTGCATGGTTCCGCTGGCTGCATAGGTTTGCTCCAGTTCAACTGGTAATTCATTGCGCGTTCCTAACAAAAATGCCTTAGAGAGGGCGTGAACCTCCTGTTGTTCAACGTATTTATCTATGGCACTTGCAACATATTGTTGCAGGTTATTAATGAACCGGATCCAAAAAGAAGGATTAGTTGAGCCGGACACGATCATTTCCCGGCTGGTACAGTATTGCTGATACAGGATCTGGCGATTTTGCAAAAAGCGTCGGTAATTAAAAGCCCCGGGGTTTTGCGGTGCCTTCACCCGGTTTGGGGAGCCCAGCACCCAGAGCAACTGCCCGGTTTCAAAAACTGTAGCAGTATCGGTACGCAGGATAACCTTTTGCTTCCCGGCAGTACTATTTCCAGCACTATCGAGCAGGGTAAGGATTTGGGTTAAGGTAGAACAGGAGCTTTTGGTACAGGTTGATGGCCCTATTGTTTCTACCTGGTAAGCAGTAATCTGTTCAAAGTTAGCCAGGGAGGGGGCGTCAACGGCTTTGGTACGGTAATTCCCCAGAGCTACAAGTAACAACAACCCGAAAAGGCCAGCAAATAACTTCTGGTACAGGAAAAAGCTTGCAGGAATAAATAAGACACAACCGGTGAAAAACAGAAATAACAATATAATTATCCACACCGGGATAACTAGTTGAAAAAGCAGGTAAAGCAGTATACCAGCAAGAAAAGCCAGTACATAACGCACAAAGGGAAATACCCCGAATGTAAGAGCAGGCAAAACTAGTTGTTTGTTGATTACGGGAATATAATAATTATCCCGATTTTTACTGTGCCTGCCGCGTAGCTTTCTTCTGCTTTTTCTTTTCTTCCCGGGTGTAGTAGGCACAAATTGAAGTAAGCCCGCATTCCGAACAGAGTGGGGTTCGGGCCTTGCAGATGTATCGTCCGTGAAGAATAAGCCAGTGGTGGGCACGGGCAACGTATTCTTCTGGAATATGCCGAACCAGTTGTTTCTCAACTTCCAGAGGAGTTTTAGCGGTTTGCGTAACCAGTCCCAGCCGTTTCGAAACCCGGAAAACGTGGGTGTCAACAGCCATGGAAGGCTGGTTAAAGATAACCGAAGTAACCACGTTAGCGGTTTTCCGGCCCACGCCGGGCAAGCGCTGCAATTCCTTATTAGTTGCGGGTACGGTGTGGTTGTATTCTTCTACCAGCATCTTACCCATACCCATCAGGTGTTTAGTTTTATTATTGGGGTAAGATACTGATTTAAGGTAGGGGAATAGTTCGTCGAAAGTAGCGTGAGCCAGGTGTTCCGGGGTGGGGAAATCTCTGAAAAGGGCAGGGGTAACCATGTTTACCCGTTTATCGGTGCATTGAGCACTTAGAATTACTGCAACCAGCAACTCGAAAGGATCTCTGTATGCTAGTTCTGTCTGTACTTCAGGCTGATTTTCAGAAAAATAGTGAATGAATGCTTCGAAACGTTCTTTTTTACGCATAATAAACCACATTGCAATACCTGCGAAAGAAACCGCAAGTACGGGCAATCTGTTTAGGTTTTATAAAAAAAGCAGAAGTGCCAACAGGTACTTCTGCTTCCAGATTAATTAACAAGTTCCGGTCTTTTACTTCACAGGTTCAAGCTCATGTTGACGAGAATACTGTAGAATGTTACCAACTACCCGATCAGATGGTTGCATCAGGTTTTCGTTATTTTCAGTAAACTCGTTAACTACATGAAGTGAAGCCTTTAGACGATCGTGGAGTTCCATTAACTCCTCGTCTAGCAACAATGCGTTTTCAATTTTTTGAGCTTCTTGCTCATTCGTTTCGCCATATACATAGCGAAGAACATCATTCGGGGTAAATGTTTGGGTCATAGGCTATATTCATTTTAGTTAACTTTTTCTTCAGGTTTATGAGTGCATAGCGCATTCTTCCGAGCGCTGTATTAATACTTACTCCGGTGGCATCAGCAATTTCCTTGAAACTCATTTTCATGTAATGCCGCATTACCAGTACTTCCCGCTGTGCATCGGGCAGTTCCTTGATTAGCTGACGTAATAAAACGTGCGTATCTTTCTGTATTTGTTGCGACTCAGCCGATTCAACTGCAAAGTCCATGGTGTTAAACACCGGGCTCCCGTCTTCCATCACTACTGTAGGGTACCGCTTAGATTTCCGGAAGTGGTCGATACTCAGGTTATGGGCAATTCGCATTACCCAGGGTAAAAACTTCCCTTCCTCATTGTATCTTCCCGACTTAATTGTATTAACCACCTTTACAAACGTTTCTTGCAGAATGTCCTCGGCAATGTAGTTGTCCTTAACAATCATGTAGATAGAGGTGTATATCCTTGATTTATGCCTGTTTACCAGGGTTTCAAATGCAGCTTCTTTGCCCTGAATATATTGGGTAACCAGCTGGCTATCGCTTACAGAATACTTTTTCATTGGAAACTAATCTTTTAATTAACGCAAGATGTGATGCAAATTGTATGTACTTGGTAACTATACCTGATTTTTTTCAATCGTTAATCTTACTTCACATAATGAACAACAAATAGCGTGCTATATTTGTAAATAATGCAGTAAAAACTTACACGGATTGAATAAACTAACAGTTTGCACCTTCTTTTTTACCTACTTACTTACAACATATTCAATTAATCACTACTTTTCAAACTAGGATTGATGTCTAGACCAAAAAAAAATGCCAGTGAATCGCGTACCACCATGACTGAAATGGTACTTCCTAACGATACCAACTCTTTTAGTGGTTTAATTGGAGGACGCCTTTTATACTGGATGGATATTGTAAGTGCTATCGCTGCCCAGAAGCACTCGAACAGCAAAGTAGTAACAGCCTCGGTAGATAATGTATCTTTCTCGCACCCCATTCAACTAGCTCATGTGGTTACCCTGGAAGCCCAGGTAACACGCTCTTTTAATTCATCGATGGAGATCCATATTGATGTAAAAGCCGAGGATGTACCTAAAAATAAAGTTGTGGAAACCCACCAGGCTTACTTCACCTTTGTAGCGCTAAACGATGAAATGAAAAAAGTTGTGGTGCCGGAGGTGGTTCCGGAAACGGAACGGGAAAAAGAGTGGTACGCCGGGGCCCTGCGCCGCAGGCAGCTGCGACTTATCCTGGCTGGCCGGCTGAAGCCCGATGAAGCCCGCGAACTTCGGGCTATCTTTGATATGGGAAGTAAATAAATACAGGTTGATGAATCCGAAAGACTATTCTTTTCTGCCATTTTTCCTGGATGAACCCATATACAGGGTGAAAGATGCCCCGGTTCCTGAAGCAGATGTTTCAGAACCGGATAATGTGGAAATACAAATTGAAGCGGCTCCGCAGCCTGTGGAAAAAGAACCGGCTATTCCTTTCATCGGCGACAACCGGAAAAATTTGCTAATCATTTTAGAAAGTGAGGGTAGTGAAATTATCCACGAAAGCGAAAAAGAGCTGCTGGGAAAAATACTAACGGCAATCGGCTACAACTTTATGGATGTGGCCCTGGCAGATCAGAACAGTGCCGAAGCGGAACGATTATTACGTTACTTTTCACCCGAACAGGTGCTGGTATTTACTTCTTCACCCATTTATGCCGGTCAACACTATCAGTTGTTTACAGAAATTCCCGATGTACTCATCATTGAATCGGAACCGCTTAGCCAGTTGGAAGCCGATAGAAACAAAAAAGGAAAATTGTGGAGGCTGCTGAAGGAAGTATTTTTATCTGAATAGGTAGTTAGTCGTAAGGTAAGATTAGCAGTAAAGTGGAACCTGTTTACCATAAAGATCAGGAAACGCTACCGCCAAATGCTTTTGCGTAGGCGTTTCCTTTTTCTGCCAGTTTATTAATCATGGCCATCCTGATTTTAGGTAGTAGCCTCTTCAATTTTCCGGCTTTTATCCGAAATAAACTTTCGGTAGTTGAAAGGCCGGATGATAAGCCGTGTACCCCGGTCGTAAGTGAAGTAGTTCCATATCCAGTTGCTGAATACCACCAGTTTATTCCGAAAGCCAATGATATACAACAGGTGTATAAACATCCAGATGAGCCAGGCAATGGTTCCTCCGAAGTGTACCTTGTTTGGCATATCCACCACAGCGCGGTTTCGCCCGATGGTAGCCATGGTTCCTTTATCGAAATAAGAAAAAGCCTTCATTTTTTCATTCCGGAGCATTCGGCTGATGTTTTTGCCCAGGTGTGTGCCCATTTGCATGGCAACCGGAGCTACCTGGGGGTGCCCCTCTGAATACTCCCCGGTTTTCATCTTTGCCACATCGCCAATAGCAAATACGTTATCGTATCCTTCCACCCGATTATACTCATCTACCACATATCGGCTCTGTTCCTCATTCGCCCGGGTAAGGCCGGGAATAATTACTCCTTTAACACCGGCAGCCCAGATTAACGTTTCGGTAGGAATCGTGCGGCCGTCTTTCGTTTTAACTTCGTAGCCGTCGAAATCATCTACCATGGAATTTAGATTAACCTGTACGTGGAATTTGTTCTCCAGGTCCTGCCGTGCCCGTTTACTGGCATTTTCCGACATCCCGCTCAGCACTTTATCTTTTCCTTCTAACAGGTAAATTTTCATCAGGTCGAAATTGAATTCCGGGTAATCTTTGGGAAGCACGTGTTTTTTCAATTCTCCCAGTGCCCCCGATACTTCAACACCTGTAGGACCTCCACCTACCACTACAAAGTTGGTAAGGCGGCTTTTTTCCTCTTCGTCTTCCAGTAGTACGGCCTTCTCGAAATTCTGAAGAATGTGGCTTCTCAGGTTCAGAGCCTGTGGAACCTGCTTTAAGGGGAAAGAAAGCCGCTCAACGTTCTCATTGCCAAAGAAATTGGTGCGGGTACCGGTAGCAATGACCAGATAATCGTAGACGAGCGTACCGATGTTGGTAATTACACTTTGCTGATCAGTATCCACATACTCCACGTTCGCCATGCGAAAGTAAAAGTTTTTCTGGTTCTCAAATACTTTTCGCAGCGGACCAGCAACAGAATCAGGCTCCAGGCCGGAAGTAGCAACCTGGTAAAGCAGGGGCTGAAAGGTATGGTAGTTATTCCGGTCGAGCATAACTATCTGTGTGTCGGTTCCGCTTAAACTTTTCACCAGTTGAATTCCTGCAAAACCACCGCCAATGATGATGATCCGCGGTTTACCGTTGTTGGGAATTCGGGAAATAATATTCTGACTGTCGGACATGTTAAAAATACTTTGGTTATGGTTGTATTACATGTTTTGTAACGCATGGCTAATTTAAGAATTCTTCTGCTCTTATGCTCTTACAATCAATGTAAAAGCAATGAAAACTACCTAAGTAGGAATTAATAGGTGTAATGGGTTATTTAATAGAAAATCGTATTCCGGCTACTTTGTTTAAAATACAAGTTCATCCAAACCAAAGATTAATCTGGAAAGAAACAAAACCGGGTGAGGCTTTTGTTGAAGATAGTTAAAGAACACAATTACTTAAACTCTACAATATGCATATTCCTGACGTTTATAATCTGAGAAAGTGGGTTGAAGAACATCGCGATATCCTTAAGCCACCGGTTGGCAATGCGCAGGTTTACCAGGATACCGACGACTTTATTATCATGGTGGTTGGCGGGCCTAACTCGCGTAAAGACTTCCACTACAATGAAACAGAAGAATTTTTCTTTCAACTGGAAGGTGATATTTTATTGAAAGTGAGAGAAAATGGTGAAATAAAGGACATTGTAATCCACGAAGGAGAAATTTTTCTACTTCCCGCCAAAACGCCACATAGTCCTCGACGACCGGCCAATACCATTGGTTTGGTAATTGAGCGCAAACGGGATATTTCCCACACGGATGGTATGATTTGGTACTGTGAGCATTGTGGTAATAAGCTGTACGAGGAGTACTTTCCATTGGAAAACATCGTAGAACAACTGCCACCGATCATTAATAAGTTCAATAGTTCGGAAGAATTACGCACCTGTAATAATTGCGGTGCAGTGATGGACCCTAAACTGGACCATAGCGCATTAGAAGCGACGATTCAAGAACACTAGTTGGTTTGTATGAACAAGATATCACCAGCCTGCGAGTAACTGTTAAGGGTAAATTCTTTAATCGGTTGAAAATACTGTAAACCATTATCAATAAGTTTAGGTAGAAAAGCCCGCTTATCGTGGCAGATTTGACCGCACAGGGCTTTTCGTTCTTTAACTGAATGGTTTGTTTTAAAAGAAATAACAAAGTTATTCTCGGTAAATTTTATAAGCTTTCCTATCTCATCACTGCGTAATATAGTATCTAAAAATTAATACCCGTTTGTTTGTAATCATTGTTGGACTTTCGGCATAAATGTTAACTCAATA
>CAZIWJ010000109.1:10262-11675 GCA_964542855.1 uncultured Roseivirgaceae bacterium | reverse complement strand
TATCTAAACTGTTCAAGACAACTCAAGGTAAAATTCACCAAATAAAATTTTATGTATTTTCAAAATATTTCTCTGAACTATTGAATATGGCCCGCCTTTTTATCGTGTATTGTTAATGAATTACGAAATTTATTATATTTGTATCACTTTATCACCTATCAATTATTTTCTCATATGACAAAGTATAAGTTTGAGTATATCTGGCTTGATGGTTACAAGCCTGAACCTAATCTGCGCAGTAAGACCAAGATCATCGATATGGACGTTTATAACGGCGATCTGAACGGTATCCCGGAATGGTCATTCGATGGTAGTTCTACTGAACAGGCGGAAGGCCACTCTTCAGATTGTATTTTAAAGCCGGTAGCTGTGTATCCTGACGCAGGCAGAAAAAATGCTTTCCTGGTGATGTGCGAAGTGTTGAATCCCGACAGTACTCCCCATTTAAGTAATACCAGGGCTAAATGTCCTGATGATATCGATTTCTGGTTTGGTTACGAGCAGGAGTATACACTGGTAAAAAACGGCCGTCCACTTGGCTTTCCTGAAAATGGATACCCCGCTCCACAGGGAATGTATTACTGTGCAGTGGGTACTGGCAATGTTACCGGTAGAGAAATTGTAGAAGAGCACCTTGACTTATGCTTGAATGCAGGAATTAAAATTACTGGTATAAACGCCGAAGTGATGCTCGGCCAGTGGGAATTCCAGGTATTTGGAAAAGGATCCCGACAGGCGGGTGATGACCTGCAAGTTGCCCGCTACCTGTTATTTCGCACCGCCGAAAAATACGGAGTGGACATAGAACTGGCCCCCAAGCCGATGAAAGGCGACTGGAACGGATCGGGTTGCCATGCTAACTTCTCGAACGGAGCCATCAGAAATGAGGGCGGTAAAGAACTGATAGAAGCGGTTTGCAAGGCAATGGAAGCCAGTCATGAGGACCACATTGCGGTTTACGGGTCTCTCAACCACGAGCGATTAACCGGTTTGCACGAAACACAGTCGATTGGTTCGTTCTCTTACGGCGTCAGCGACCGCGGTGCATCTATCCGTATCCCGATTGCCACGGCCGAAAATGGTTACAAGGGGTACCTGGAAGATCGCCGGCCAGCATCTAACATGGATCCTTACCTGGTTGCAGGAAAAATTGTAGAAACCGTTAACGGTGCGCTGAAAAAAGTATCCTAGCAGCCGCGTTTCAAAAATAGCTTGTATGCATTAAAAAAGCCCGGGTGTAATTATCCGGGCTTTTTTAATGTTATTAGGTGTAGGTTAAAACTTTATCCTTTGAGCTGTATATTCTTTTTTGATCGCTGTATTCCAACAAGTTTATCTGCCATAGGATAAACCATACCATGCCCTCGAAATTGGCCTGTTCAGCAATTAAATTTGGAATTTTCACCTAAAAAA
>CAZIWJ010000109.1:0-10162 GCA_964542855.1 uncultured Roseivirgaceae bacterium | reverse complement strand
AAATGACTAAACTCTCTTTCATATTTTCCGGTTATTAGTACTAATCATAACCCAATTCAAGATGACGAAAGTGCAGGAAGAACTGATGCAGGGAGTAAAATTACTGCGTCAGGAAAAAGAGGCAGACCTGGCGTACTACAAAGAGAAAGTTTTAAACACCCCCCTCACCGAACGGGTTCAGGAAGGCGTTAGCTGGTACCCGGTAAAACTGGGTAACCAGCGATTCAGCATGGGGGAAAAACCGGTAGTAACCCTGGAACGATTTTCGGGGAAGAAAAAAAACCATGCTTTCCAGTCGGGTAAAATTGTAAGCGTATTCCAGAACCTAAACGGTAGGCAGTCGCACATGGTTAGTGGGGTAGTGAATTACGTAAAGGATCAAACCATCACCATTACGTTAAACACCGAAGATATACCGGGCTGGTTAAGCGGCCAGGATATTGGGATCGACCTGTTATTCGATGACCTGGCTTACAAGGAAATGGAAGCAGCCCTGAAAGAAGTTAGCAACGCCTACGAGCCGAGGGTTGTTCAGCTCAGGGAAATCCTGCTCGGGGAGCAACCCCCTGCATTTTCTAAAAAGAGCCAGGTCGTTCTCTCCGAATTAAATGAAAGCCAAAATGGGGCTTTAAATAAAGTCATCAATGCCCGCGACGTTGCTATTGTTCATGGCCCTCCCGGAACCGGAAAAACCACTACCCTGGTGCATTGTATCCTGGAAGTATTAAAATCTGAAAAACAGGTTATGGTTTGTGCACCCAGTAATGCTGCGGTAGACCTGCTGGCCGATAAGCTGCGAAGCCAGGGGGTTTCCCTGGTACGCATTGGCCATCCGGCAAGGGTTACCGAGGAAAACCTGGAACTAACCATCGATGCCCAGGTGGCCAACCATACGTATTATCGCGATCTGAAGGGTATCAGGAAAAAAATGGAAGAGTATTTCCGGCTGGGCGGCCAGTACAAAAGAAATTTCGGCAGATCAGAAAAGCAGCAGCGAAAAATGCTGTACCGTGAAGCCCACGCTTTAAAGGATGAAGCCAATCAGTTAGAACAGTACATTGTTTCGGATATCCTTGGAAGATCGCAGGCTGTACTCTGTACACTGGTAGGTTCGGCCAACAATTTACTGAAAGGTATCCGGTTTAAAACCACATTCATCGACGAAGCTGCCCAGTCGTTAGAAGCTGCTTCATGGATTCCGGTAATTCGATCGGAGCGGGTAATTATGGCCGGCGACCACCAGCAGCTCCCCCCTACCGTTAAGTCGTTTGAAGCTGCCCGGCAAGGTTTGCGGTTTTCCCTATTTGAGAAAATCATCCAAAGAAAGGAAGAATTGGCCACCCCGGTGGATGCCATGCTGCGGAAGCAATACCGGATGAATAAAAAAATAATGAACTTCTCTTCTGAATATTTCTACCATCATAATCTTGTAGCAGACGAATCGGTTAGTGAACACGTTATTCATGAAAACCTGCCTCCACTGCTATTTATCGATACGGTGGGTTCCGGCTTTACCGAGCAAATCGACGAGAAAACGCTGAGTACGTATAACCGGGATGAAGGGATGGCCTTGCTAGAACACCTCAACCATGCCATTGGGGAAATCGGCGTTGAACGAATGCTGGAAGAGCATATAACTATTGGAGTTATAGCTCCCTATCGCGCTCAAATTAAGTTACTTCATGCGGAAAGTGAGCATTTCGAGGCTATTCAGCAGGTTAAGTCATTACTTACTATCGACACAGTAGATGCTTTCCAGGGCCGCGAGCGGGACATGATGTATATCGGCCTGGTCCGTTCCAATGAAAAAGGAATCATTGGTTTTCTCGGGGAAATAAGAAGAACCAACGTGGCCATGACCCGGGCCCGTAAAAGGTTAGTGATGATGGGCGACAGCGCCACCCTCAGCAACCACCCCTTCTTCCAGCAACTGGTTGCTTACTGCCAGGAAAACAACGCTTACGAAAGCATTTTTGAAATTATGCAGTTTTAGTTAAAGTCTTACATCGTGGGGTGGCATTTGTTTTGTCCGGTAACAAGTAAAATAAAAAAATACTTACAGGATAAAATTAAGTGTCATGAAACTGCGGCCAATCTTTATTCTAATGATCACCATGCTGGTAAGCTTACCGGCACAGGCCAATGAATACAACAAATTAATTCGTAAAGGGAATAAATATTTTCAGGCAGGTTTTTACGACGAAGCAGTAAAACATTACATTAAAGCGGAAGCACTGAACCCGGGTGATCCTCATCTGCTACACCGCGTTGGGGTAACTTACCTGGAGAGCAGTTTTAAAAACCAGGCTATTAAGTACCTGGAACAGGCGTTCGAGAAAGATTCGGTGGTTGATAAGAACATCCATTTCCAGTTAGGGCTGGGCTACCAGTATAACAACCAGTTCCTAAAGGCCCTGGAGCATTACCACATTTACCGCAAAACAACAGACTTCAAATTTGCAGTAGACCGCCACATTCGGGAGTGCAACATCGGTATTGAGTTTTACAATAATTCCAAGACGATGAAAATAGTTAACGTGGGAATGCCCCTGAATTCCGATAACGAAGATTACGCCCCCCTCATCCTGGCCGATGGCTCGGCCATGATATTTACCTCCCGCCGCGAGGGCTCAACCGGTGGTAAACTGGCATTCGATAATAATTACTTTGAAGACATTTACATCAGCCACCAGAAGAGCGGCAACTGGACTGAACCCGAAAAAATTAGTAGTAATATTAACACCGAAAATCACGAATGTGCTGTTGCCCTTTCTCCCGACGGGGAAAAGCTATTCCTTTACGACGACGAGAACAATGGCGATTTCTACGTTTCCTTCAAGCAGGGAGATGAATGGACCACTCCTAAGGAGATGGGAAAACCCATTAACTCCCGATACCGGGAAATTTCACTTTCTATCAACCGTGAAGGTAATCGTATTTTCTTTTCTTCCGATCGCCCCGGTGGCTACGGTGGCTTCGATATCTGGATGAGTGAACTAACGGCCGACAGCACCTGGGGTGAACCCGTAAACCTGGGCCCTAACGTGAATACGCCCGATAACGAAGATGCTCCTTTTATTCACCCCGACGATAACATCCTGTATTTTAGTTCAACCGGCCACATGGGGATGGGCGGTTACGACATTTATATGAGCAAAGAGTTAAATAAAGAGTGGATCCGACCGCGCAACCTGGGCTACCCGATTAATACCGTTGAAGATGATATCTACTTCGTAGTAGATGCTGAAAACAGGTTCGGGTATTATGCCACCGCCAGGGAAGATGGTTTAGGAGGATACGATATTTACAAGATTTTCCTGAATGAAAAGACTAAAAAGGGAATAAAAGAAGATAAAGACGAAATAGGTTTAATTGCTTCAACAGACAAGTTAGTGGTCAGCAAAAATGACCATTACGTTCAATTCAGCGGTAAAGTAGTGGATGCCGACAGTTTGTCGCCACTCGGGGCAAAAGTAGTATTTTCTGACCTGAAAAAGCAGATTGTCATGGCAGTAGCTTATACGAATCCGGAAACGGGTGAATTTGATATAGCCATACCCAAGAATAAGGACCTCGGCTTAACGGTAGAAAAAGAAGGGTACCTGTTTAATTCTCAAACCCTGGATCGGGAAATGCTCGCTTCGGTCGATGAACTGAAAAAAGACTTCACCCTGAATAAAGCTAAAGTGGGTAACAAGGTTGCCCTGCGAAACATTTTCTTCGATAGCGGGAAGTCTGAAATTAAAGAGGAATCAATGGCCGAACTCGACCGCATTTACGAACTCCTGATGTCGGTGCCGCAACTCAAAGTTCAGATAAACGGCCACACCGATAATACTGGAGATGCAAAGGTTAATAAAGTTTTGTCGAAACGCCGGGCCAGGTCGGTAGTAGATTACCTGATCAGTTACGGGATAGATCCTTCCCGCTTGTCTTACAAAGGGTTTGGTGAAGGGAACCCGATTGCTTCCAACGACCAGGAAAAGGAAGGAAGGGAGCTGAACCGACGCACGGAAATTGAAATTATAGCCAATTGAAAATTATACTCAGTTATTACCCCGGGCAATCGACCTGCTGGGTGGTTGTTCTTTGGGTCGAGTAAGATGAACAGGATAATCTACCTTGAAAACTTCACTTTCCGGGCATAAACATTATCTGTGGCGATAATATGAACTATTAGCACTTCCCGGCTCGGAGGTATTTTAACCGCTTCGGTTGGGTTCAGGATTTTTTTAAAAATTAAGCGCTGCCCTGATAATGTAAAAATAGATACCCGGGCTGGCAGACCCACCCCGGAGTTTAATTTCAAGTAAGGGGTTCCACCTTTATAAATGATTGAGAAACCATCGTTTATCTCTTTCTCTGCTACAAAAGAGCTTTCGGTTGATACATCAACCGTAAGGGTGAAAGTGGTGGTATCCTGTCCTCCTCTGCCATCGCGAACCGTAATAGTAAATTCATAATCCCCGCCATCGTTTCGCACCGGCCGGGCCAGGAAGTACAGGCTATCCGGTATAAAAGTAAGCCATTCGGGAATGCTTTCAGTTTTTACTTCCGCTAACGAATAAATCAGGGAGTCGCCATCTTGGTCGAAAAAAGAGTTTGTATCTAGTTTAAACGTGGAAGTTATCCCCGATACTAACACCCGGTCGGTTATATTATTCAGTATCTGCGGTGGTGAATTAGTGAGTATAGTTAAATTAAATTTAGTACTGGTGGTAGCGCCCAGGGTGTCGGTAGCACTTACCACTACCACAATAGAATCAGCATCTTCATTACTCAGTGGGGTGCCTCTTAGCGACCGGGTTATCCGATCGAAACTTAACCATTCCGGAAAAAGCGCATCAGATTCCGGTACTACCTGGATAGTAAGGGTATCTCCTTCAGTATCGGAAAACAGGGCTGAATCGACCGTATAAGTAAAAGGTAAACCTACGGCTGCAACCTGGTCGGGAATGGTATCATTGAGTAGTGGGGGCAGGTTCGCGAGTACCGCAATAGAAAAAGATAATTGCACCTGTCCTCCCCGGTTGTCGCTTACAGTAATAACCATCGACAGGGTATCAATGTCGGCAGCATCCGGGATACCGACAAACGTGCGGGAGTTTCTGCCAAATTGCAGCCAGGATGGAAGCGCTCTCCCTCCCTCCAATGCCGCGGAGTAGGCCAGTGGGTCGTTATCCGGATCAATTACGAGTTCACGGGAAAGTTCCAGCAGGAAGGTTTCTCCAACGACCGCTACCTGGTCGTTCAGTTCGCCGTTCACTACCGGTTCCCGGTTTTGTGGAATAACTGCCAGCTGAAAACGGGTACTATCTATACCACCAAAAGGATCTTTTACATTTACCACCAGCGTAATCACTTCATTTACGCTGTCGGGTGGAACTCCCTGAAATATTCTACGGGTTCCGTCAAAGTTCAACCAGCGCGGTAAACCGGTCGTATCAGACCGCGCAGAAAAAGACAGCGGATCAAGGTCGTCGTCCTGGTAAAGACTATCGGGAATCCGGTAAAAGTAGGCATTCCCAACTACCGCCTGCTGGTCGGGAATTGGAAGCACAAAGCGTGGCGGACTGTTTTCCTGTACTGCCAGCTTAAATGTGTCGCGGGTTTGCAGCCCCTCCCGATTTTCTGCAACTGCCACTACCTCGTATTGTCCGGTATCCGTAACCGCAGGAGTACCAGAAAGGGTGTGTTTTTTTTCTTCGTAGGAAAGCCATTTCCGTAGGGTATCGTTCAGGATCAGGGAAATGAACAGGGTATCTTCGTTCTGGTCGAGAAAAGTATTTTCGTTCAGGGTGTAAGAATAAGGTGCACCCACCACAGCTACCTGGTCGGGTATAGGGGTTTCCAGGATCGGTGCCTGGGCGTACGCAAGAATTCGAAAGAAAACCAGGTTACAAAGGCAGATGAAAAATATGATTCGTTTGATTTGTAAATAACCCAAATAGCTCATTATACCCACTAAACAGCTCACTTAAAAAATTAACTATCCTACTATTCTGTAATAAGAGTATAAATGTAACCAATTGGTTTAAATGCAATTATACTTTATACTTGATATTGAAACCAAAACGATCTATGAAAAGCAATAGTATTTTACTTTTATTCCTGGTTTGGGTTGTGGGCGGTTGCCAGTCGACCAGCGAACCTACTTCCAGCAAAGTAGCCGAAAAGGCCGATAGCCTGGCCCAGGCTTACATTATTACCGATGGGCACATTGACCTGCCTTACCGACTGCAGGTACGGGGATTTCGATTACAGCGGCAATTCCTCAACTTTGCAGAAGATACGGAAGGAGAGTTTGATTATCCCAAGGCTAAAGCTGGCGGTTTAGATGCCCCTTTTATGTCGATATACGTACCTACTTCCTACCAGGGCGCCCTGGATGCCCCACTGGTGAAAAACCGGGCCAAAATACTGGCCGATTCGCTGATCGACCTGGTGCAGTCGATCACTGAAGCCCATCCGGATAAATTTGCTTTAGCGAACTCTCCCGATGAGGTGATGGCAAATTTTGAAGAGGGGCTGGTTTCCCTTCCCATGGGAATGGAAAACGGGGCTCACCTGGGCGATTCGCTGGAAAATGTGCAGTATTTTTTCGATCGCGGTATTCGTTACATCACCCTCACCCACGGTGAGGTAAACCGTATCGGCGACTCTTCTTACGATACCACCCGGGTATGGAACGGCCTCAGCCCGTTCGGCGAACAGGTGGTGCAGGAAATGAACCGGGTAGGCATTATGGTAGACATTTCACACGTATCAGACAGTACATTTTACGATGTAATGGAAATTGCCCAGGCACCCTGCATTGCTTCGCATTCTTCCACCCGTTATTTTACGCCTGGTTTTGAGCGAAACATGAACGATGACATGATTAAGTTGCTGGCTGAAAATGACGGGGTAATCCAGATTAATTTTGGCTCTTCGTTCATCGATTCCGTTGCCCGGGCCGATGGCGGTAAAGTAAGAAATGCCATGAGGCAATACCTGGAAGAGAATAACCTCGATCGCAATGATTCAGCCTTTCAGGCGTATGCTAAACAATATATGGCCGAAAACTATCCCTACGCAGATGTGAAGCGGGTAGTCGACCACATTGACCACGTTGTTCAGATTGCCGGCATTGACCACGTAGGATTCGGTTCTGATTTTGACGGGGTAGGGAATACGCTACCTTCGGGGCTTAAAACCGTAGAGAATTATCCCAATATCGTTGAAGAGCTATTAAAAAGAGGGTACACCGAAGAAGAAGTTGCCAAAATCTGTTATCAGAACGTTTTTAGGGTCTGGCAAAAGGTTGAAGCAGTAGCTGCATCCATGCAGGCCGACGCCTAGTTAGCATTAAAAAAGGCCGGCCTTTACCCGATTACGGTAACTGCCGGCCTTTTTAATTCCCAGAGAGGATAAGTAAAGCGGTCGGCTGGGTATTCCGTTTACTTTCCAAATGCCTCGCGAGCATAATCCAGGCTGGTGCCGTAAACGGGGAGGCTAATTTTACCTAACAGGTAAAAGCCACGCCCTTTAATTCCGGGCCGGATGCCGGTTTCAATACCGTAAGCCCACCCCAGTTCGCGGTTATACTTCCCTTCAATTCCCAGCCGGAAGCCAATCATTGATGTTTCTACAACATCCTGGAGTGAGAAAACCCTAAGCCGGGTGCTATTCACGTCGTCCGGATCCACTTCCCTCCTTTCCAGGTCTTCCAGTACAATAGACGGGGCAACCAGCAGATCACCAAAAGCAGTAAACAGGTGATTATCGGTAAGTACACCAAACCCGCGATCGGGCTTAATGGCTACATTTTTAAACCACGACATAGAGGCCCCGACAAAAGCTGCTGTTACTGCGAAATTTCCATTCAGGTAAAAATTATCTCTAACAGCAGGATTAAGCAGTTCAGCGTTCTGATCTGTTAATTCTACCTCCTGGTCATCCAGGACTCGGTTTAAATCGGTAGAAGTATCGTAATAAAATGCACCTGCCCGACCACCAATAATTTTCCTAACCTTAACCGGGATTACCGTGTATTCGGGAACTTTTGCGGCCCAGCGCCCCGGATTTTTTTCGTAACGACTGGAATAAAGAACAATTTTGGTTTCCGTATCTGTTTCCGTATCCTTGATGTGGTAGGTACCTCCGCCTTCAAAGTAATTGTATACCTCCGGTTTATTTAGTCCGTAAGGATTTTTGAAGGCCGCGTCGCGGGCTAAATCGAACGAACGAGCGTAAGCCTGTCGCGCATGGGCAAAAACATTAAACTTGTCTTTGTGCAGGTAATTCACAGTTCCTCCAAAGCCAATTGTAACATTTGCAGTAAACATTTCTGCATAAAGAGGCTGAAAGTGAACAAATAGCTTTTTTATTGCATAGGGATCATCGTACAGTTCCTCGTACGTGATGGCCTTGTTCGATCCCTGGGCCAGCAAGTTAGTTGTTGAGATCAGAACAACTAAGGCCCCTGTTGCAAGTTTACGTAACATAACTGGTGTTCAGCAGTGAACGATTTAATTCACTTAAACATATCATTTTAAATCGTTGGGGATCAGCCAGAAAAAACTATAAGTTGCACATGTAATATCCTGCAAAACCTACAGGTTTTTTCTTGTTTAACAGACGGTACGCGCAATTACTGGAAAGCGGTGCTGTTTGATGGTGAGCATGGTTTGGCATCCCGGGCTCAACCCCTTTTCACTGGTCCGGGCATTATGGCAAAACGCTAAAGCCGATGAGGTAACAAGTGGGAAGTACCCTCACCATGCAGGTGATTCGGCAGGAGCCGAGAAAGCACCCTGAAAAAGCCATTGGAATTTTGTGGGCCACCCGGCTGGAACTGTTTGCCGGCGAACAGGGTATCCTGAAGCAATACTGTACCCTGTTGCTTTTCAGGAGTAACACAAAGGGATTGGAAGCAGACTGCAGGTGCTATACGGTAAAAAAATTAATGCCACGAGAGCCCGGTGAAGTAAAGCTTATTTAAAGTAGTGTGGCTTTCGGTTCATTACTG
The DNA here is from genome assembly GCA_964542855.1 of uncultured Roseivirgaceae bacterium. Taxonomy (GTDB): domain Bacteria; phylum Bacteroidota; class Bacteroidia; order Cytophagales; family Cyclobacteriaceae; genus CAZIWJ01. Next base: position 1,152 of record CAZIWJ010000109.1, on the reverse strand, counting down.
GATTACACGCTGACCGGGTATTTCGCACCGGAGTATCTGAATAATACCACTACGAAAATTTGAAAAATGGTCTGGTTGGTTACATTTACAACGCCAAATAATGGGTGCACAACAGGTTAGTTGTATTTATAACTAGGCTGTTTGAGAGCAGCCGGGGCTTTTACTTTATTCATTTTTTTTCGGGCAATTTCCATGCGCTTCCGGGGGCCATGCCATTCAAAACCGATGTCATTGAGCGCTTTTTTATAACGTTTCTTACCAACCCCGCGGCAACGGAGCTGGGCTACCCAGCTTCCCAATTGCTTGTAGCGCCCCTTGGCGGGAACATCGAAATGCCCGTTTTCTTTGTGAAACCGTTTCAGTTTTTTCAGGTTTTGTTCAAAGCGCTCATCGATTACGTTCCAAACAAAACCGATTTTCTCCAGCTTCCGTATTTTATCAATTTCCAGCTGTTCCCGTTCGTAAGCAACCCGCATATCGTTTACGAATCGCGATAACCCATACCACTCCGAATCCGGGTTCTGCGGTACATGACAGGTTTTAAATTTCTTCTTGTATGCTTTCAGCTCTTCGTACCACTCTTCAAACTTTTTTCCCTTACGGGCTTTCCATACGAAACCAGCTTCTTCAAGCAAATTGGCACGATGAGGTAGAATATCACCTTTCCGGTAAAACTGGCGTTGATGCTTGGTCCAGTTATAGAGTTTCTTCATAAACTCCCGATCTTTTCCGGTACAGGCCAGTACGTGCTTTTCTGTAATGACAGCTGTTTTATTCTTTTCTTTCCAGGTTTTAAAATGTTCGTAATTTTCCAACCATACCTGTTCCTGGTAACTGGCATTGGTTGCCTTGGATGAGTGCTTCATAGATTGCCTGATAGGGATAGATATATGTTTTTAATTTACCATTAAATTTGAAAATCATTTAAAATTAAATGGTTACATATTTGAAATAATCAGTATCACTTACAATACACTTTTTAATTTCCCTACACCTGACCAACGATTGGCCCATTTTAGCTACTGGAATATGAAAAAAGAACTTTACTTTTTTGTTGAGCCATCATTCATTTGCTTTTTATGAGCCTGCGTTTGATGATAATAAGTGAACAGAAAGAATAATACTTTACACAGAAAGTGTGTAATATTGAAC
>CAZIWJ010000108.1:0-11697 GCA_964542855.1 uncultured Roseivirgaceae bacterium | reverse complement strand
AAATACCTGGAGGGGCGAAGAAATACCTGGAGGGGCGAAGAAATACCTGGAGGGGCGAAGAAATACCTGGAGGGGATACAATCAAATGCAGTCTTTCACGAGCCGTGCAGCTATTGGCCTGTTGGATCTATACCAGTTTTGATATTTTGCTGAAAATAAGCCACATCAGTTGGCAATACATCCATTCGGGTAAAAACTAAGGCAATACTGAAAATCCCGGTCAATTTTTTCACCATATATTTGATAAATTTAAAAAGTAACGTACTTTTGCAATTCCATTGAAAGACAAGACACTAGTAAACTTGGACTTCAATGGTTTTTTTTACATGAAAATACAGTTGGGGAGATACCAAAGCGGCCAACTGGGGCAGACTGTAAATCTGCTGGCGTATGCCTTCGTAGGTTCGAATCCTGCTCTCCCCACAATGCTTAATAATAAGCGGGTGTAGCTCAGCTGGTAGAGCGGCAGCCTTCCAAGCTGCAGGTCGCGGGTTCGATCCTCGTCGCCCGCTCATTCAGGCTAATAAAAATAACAATCGCAATAAGTATTGCACCCGTTGTTTTTATTGCAGGCCGATGTAGCTCAGAGGTAGAGTACGTCCTTGGTAAGGACGGGGTCACGGGTTCAATTCCCGTCATCGGCTCTAAACTGAATTAAAGCTTAATAATAGTTTAATAGGTTAACATTAATTGAGAATTATTTACTGACATGGCTAAGGAAACCTTTGACCGCTCCAAACCGCACGTAAATATTGGTACTATCGGTCACGTTGACCACGGAAAAACAACATTGACCGCTGCCATCACTACCGTGTTGGCTAATAAGGGTTTTGCAGAGTTGCGTGACTTTGCTACCATTGACAACGCCCCTGAGGAGAAGGAGCGTGGTATCACTATTAATACGGCACACGTAGAGTACCAGACGGAGAACCGTCACTACGCACACGTCGACTGCCCGGGTCACGCCGACTATGTAAAAAACATGGTAACGGGTGCTGCACAGATGGATGGTGCCATCCTGGTTGTTGCAGCCACTGATGGCCCTATGCCCCAGACACGCGAGCACATTCTGCTGGCCCGTCAGGTGGGTGTACCGGCGATTGTATGTTTCATGAACAAGGTTGATCTTGTTGATGATGAAGAATTGTTAGAACTGGTTGAAATGGAAGTTCGAGAGCTGTTAGGCTTCTACGACTTTCCTGGCGACGACATCCCTGTTATTCAGGGTTCGGCCCTTGGCGCCCTGAACGGCGATGCCAAGTGGGTTGAAAAAGTTGAGGAATTAATGCAGGCTGTAGATGACTACATCCCGCTTCCTGAGCGACTAATTGATAAAGACTTCCTGATGCCGGTTGAAGATATCTTTACAATTACGGGTCGGGGTACTGTGGCTACCGGTCGTATTGAGCGTGGAGTAATCAACTCGGGCGATCCGGTTGAAATTATGGGAATGGGTGCGGAAAACATGAAATCTACCATTACTGGTGTGGAAATGTTCCGCAAAATTCTGGACCGCGGCGAAGCTGGCGACAACGTAGGTTTGCTGCTCCGTGGTATTGAAAAAACTCAGGTAAAACGAGGAATGGTTATTGCCAAGCCCGGTACAGTTACCCCGCACGCCAAGTTTAAGGCCGAGGTATACGTACTGAGTAAGGAAGAAGGCGGTCGCCACACTCCGTTCTTCAAGAAATACCGTCCCCAGTTCTATTTCCGTACAACCGATGTTACCGGTGAAATTTCACTTCCTGATGACGTGAAAATGGTAATGCCTGGTGATAACGTAACAATTGACGTTGAACTGATTAGCCCGGTTGCCATGGAAAAAGGATTGCGCTTTGCCATCCGTGAAGGTGGTAGAACCGTAGGTGCTGGCCAGGTAACGGAAATTGTAGAGTAAGAAATTTATACTAATACCACAGCATCCGGCTTCGGCCGGATTTGCTATTACACATTACAGGAAACAGAGTGCATTTGTACTCTGCTTTCTTTTCTACGGGCGTAGCTCAGCTGGTAGAGCAACGGTCTCCAAAACCGTAGGTCGTGAGTTCGAATCTTACCGCCCGTGCTACTAACAGACAGAAGATGGAAAAATTAAGAATATTTATCAGTGATTCGCTGTCTGAAATGCGCGACAGGGTTACCTGGCCTTCGTACGCTTCTTTGCAGAAGAGTTCGTTCCTGGTACTGATAGCTTCCCTGATTTTTGCATTGCTGATTGGAGTGATCGACCTTGGATTTGAAAACGTAATGCGTTGGTTTTACGAAGAGCTTTAGTGTAAGCAGTAGTTATGGCTGAAAACAAATGGTACGTAGTAAGGGCAATCAGTGGGCAGGAGAAAAAAGTAAAGGCCTATCTGGAAACAGAAATTCAGCGCCAAAACCTGAATGATTATGTTTCTGATGTGCTTATACCCGCCGAAAAGGTTTTTGAAATGCGCAACGGCAAGAAGCGGGTGCGCGAAAGAAACTTTTTTCCGGGATACGTACTCGTTCACGCAGATCTCGAGCATGGTGAGGCTTATCATACCATACTCAGTGTGCCTAGCGTAATTGGCTTTCTCGGGGCAGAAGATCAGCAGGGAGGCAAAAGTGCCAAGAACCGGGTGCCCATACCCCTTCGCGAAAGTGAGGTAAACCGGATACTGGGTAAAATTGGTGAGGTTGATGAGGATGAAGAGCAGTTAGAAACACCTTTTGTAATGGGTGAAGAAGTGAAAGTTATGGACGGTCCTTTCAGCGGTTTCGTTGGTAACGTTGAAGAAATTTTCGAAGAACGGAAAAAGCTGAAAGTGATGGTTAAGATATTCGGCAGAAATACGCCGGTTGAACTGAACTACATGCAAGTAGAAAAGCAAGAAGCTTAAATAGTAGATAAGAATGGCTAGAGAAATTACCGGTTTTTTAAAGTTGCAGGTAAGAGGAGGGCAGGCAAACCCTTCGCCACCTGTGGGTCCGGCACTGGGTAGTAAGGGATTGAACATTATGGAATTCTGTAAGCAGTTTAATTCCCGTACGCAGGACAAGCAGGGGCAGATGTTACCTGTGGTTGTAACAATATATAGTGACAAGTCATTTGACTTTATTATAAAAACTCCACCTGCACCAATTTTATTAATGCAGGCGGCCAACCTTAAGAAAGGATCGGCAGAACCAAACCGTGCCAAGGTTGGTAAGGTAACCTGGGACCAGGTTAAGGAAATTGCCGAAACCAAGATGCAGGATCTGAATGCCTTCAAAATTGAGTCGGCAATGAAAATGGTTGCTGGCACGGCAAGGAGTATGGGATTAAGAGTTACAGGTAAACCTCCCTGGGAAAATTAGTACACGTTATGGGAAAACTGACGAAAAAGCAAAAGGCAATAGCCGAAAAGTACGACGGTACCAAAGCATACTCATTGCAAGAAGCATCCGAGCTGATTAAAGACATTAACCTTACCAAGTTCGATGCTTCGGTAGATCTGGACGTTAACCTGGGAGTTGACCCCCGGAAAGCCGACCAGATGGTAAGGGGAGTTGTAGCCCTGCCGCATGGTACGGGTAAAGAAGTTCGTGTATTGGTACTGTGTACCGACGACAAGGTTGAAGAGGCCAAAGAAGCAGGTGCCGATTACGCAGGGCTAGACGAGTACATCACCAAGATAGAAGAAGGTTGGACCGATGTTGACATCATCATTACCATGCCTACCGTTATGGCCAAAGTTGGTAAACTGGGAAGGGTACTTGGTCCTAGAGGCTTGATGCCTAACCCGAAAGCAGGTACGGTAACTATGGATATCGGTAAGGCCGTGCAGGAAGTTAAGGCAGGTAAGATCGATTTTAAGGTTGATAAGTTTGGAATTATTCATGCTGGCATTGGAAAAGTAAGCTTTTCTCCAGATAAGCTACTGGAAAATGCCAGGGAATTACTTTCAACCCTGAATAAACTTAAGCCGGTTTCTTCCAAAGGAACTTACATGCAGAGTGTATATATGTCTACTACGATGAGCCCCAGCATTAAGATTGATAAGAACAGTATACCAGGTACATAGTCATGACTAGAGAAGAAAAAGGTGCGCTCATTGAAGAGCTATCCGACAAACTGAAAAACACAGAGTACTTCTACGTAACCGATACGGGCGGGATGACTGTTGCCCAGATTAACAAGTTCCGCGAAGAGTGCTACAAAAGTGGTATAGAGTACAGGATTGTAAAAAACACACTAATCAGAAAAGCCCTGGAGCAACAGGACACTGATTTGTCAGATTTATATCAAATTCTGGAAGGAACAAGCGGTATCATGTTTTCGCCGGAAGATGCCAAAACACCGGCGAAGCTACTGATTGATTTCAAAAAGAAAAACCCGAATAAAATTGAAAAACCCCGTTTCAAAGGAGCTTCAATTGATTCGGCAGTATATGTAGGTGAAGATAGTTTAACAGCGCTAAAGGAGATCCGTTCCAGGGAAGAAGTACTTGGCGACGTTATTGCACTGTTGCAATCACCGGCCAAAAATACCATTACTCTGCTTCAGTCTCCGATGAAGAACCTGATGGCACAGGTACAGAGTACCCCCCAGAAATTGTCTGGTATTGTAAAAGCACTGGAAGAGCGTGCTCAATAATAAATAGTTTAGAACTGGAATTAGTATTATAATCGTAATTTGAAATGGCAGAAGTAAAAGAGTTAGCGGAACAATTAGTTAATTTAACCGTTAAAGAAGTAAATGAATTAGCTGACATCCTTAAAGAGGAATACGGCATAGAACCTGCAGCCGCTGCAGTGGCAGCAGCTCCCGTAGCCGCCGCTGGTGGAGGAGATGAAGGTGAAGAAGCCCCAGCGCAAACCGAGTTTGACGTTATCCTGAAATCTGCAGGATCGGCAAAGCTAAAGGTTGTGAAGTTTGTTAAGGAACAAACCGGAAAGGGTTTGAAAGAAGCTAAGGAATTAGTGGATGGTGTTCCTCAACCTGTACGCGAGGGTATGTCTAAGGAAGAAGCGGAAAATCTTAAGAAGGAACTTGAAGAACTGGGTGCAGAAGTAGAATTAAAATAAATTAAGATAAATATAGAACTCCTACAAAGCATTTTATGTTAATGAAGGCCTGGCTTTTTAGTCAGGTCATTTCCTGTTTGTACAGGTTCTTGTCTTTGAAATAAATTTCATTGAGATTACTTTATTATCGGTAACTGTAAAATATAACAAGTCTTGACCAACATAGCTATTAAGGAAAGACATAACTTTTCCACAATTAAGCGTGTAATTGACTATCCGGATTTTCTGGAAATTCAATTACGCTCTTTTGAAGACTTTTTTCAAATTGAATCGTCAGCAGAGCAAAAATCTTCTGAAGGTCTTTACAAAGTTTTCAGTGAAAATTTCCCCATCAATGACTCCAGAGATAACTACACCCTAGAGTTTGTTGATTACACCATCGACCCGCCCAAATATTCTGTAGACGAATGTGTGGACCGAGGGTTAACCTACGCAGTTCCTCTTAAGGCGAAACTCCGACTGATCTGCAATGATGAGGATATAGAAGACTTTGAAACCATAGAGCAGGAAGTATTCCTGGGTAACATTCCTTACATGACGGGCAAAGGTTCGTTCGTGATTAACGGATCAGAGCGGGTAATTGTATCGCAGCTCCACCGTTCTCCCGGGGTATTCTTTGCCCAAAGCAAACACACGAACGGAACCAAACTTTATTCGGCCCGGATTATTCCTTTCAGGGGTTCCTGGATCGAGTTTGCCACCGACGTAAATAATGTGATGTACGCATACATCGACCGGAAGAAAAAGTTTCCGGTTACCATGCTTCTTAGGGCAATTGGTTACGGTACAGATAAGCACATTTTAGATCTTTTCGGTCTTTCTGAAGAGGTGAAGGCAACTGAAAAGAACATCAAAAAAGTAGTTGGCCGTAGGTTAGCCGCCAGGGTTTTAAGAACGTGGACTGAAGACTTTGTAGATGAAGATACGGGCGAAGTAGTATCCATTGACCGTAACGAAGTTCTACTTGAACGCGACAAGGTGCTTGATGTGGAAGATATCACCACCATTGTTGAGTCTGGAACTGATTCAATTATTCTGCACCGTGAAGATGTAAATATTACTGATTATTCTATTATTTACAACACGCTCCACAAAGATAATTCGAACTCTGAAAAAGAGGCGGTAGAACAAATTTATCGCCAGTTAAGAAACACCGAAGCGCCCGATGAGCAAACGGCCCGGGACATTATTCAGAACCTGTTTTTTAGTGATAAGCGCTACGACCTTGGGGAAGTAGGCCGGTATAGAATTAATAAGAAACTAAATCTGGAAATCTCTTCAGAGGTTAAGGTATTAACGACCGAAGATATTGTGCGGATTGTGAAATACCTGATCGGACTGATTAACTCAAAGGCCGTTGTTGATGACATTGACCACCTGAGCAACCGCCGGGTGCGAACGGTCGGCGAACAGCTTTACAGCCAGTTTGGTGTGGGTTTGGCACGTATGGCCAGAACCATTAAAGAGCGCATGAATGTTCGCGATAATGAAGAGTTCAAGCCGGTTGACCTGATTAATGCGCGTACGCTGTCGTCAGTGATTAACTCCTTTTTTGGTACTAACCAGCTTTCGCAGTTTATGGACCAAACCAACCCACTGGGTGAGGTAACCCATAAAAGGCGGATGTCAGCGTTAGGCCCCGGTGGTTTGTCCCGGGAAAGGGCAGGTTTTGAAGTCCGTGACGTGCACTACACGCACTACGGGCGCTTGTGTACAATTGAAACTCCTGAAGGCCCGAACATTGGCCTTATATCATCGCTTTGCGTTCACGCGAAAGTGAATAACATGGGCTTCATTGAAACTCCTTATCGGGAAGTAGCCGATGGTAAAGTAGATATGTCAGGAAACGTTTTGTACCTGACCGCCGAAGAGGAAGATACCCACAACATTGCCCAGGCTAATGCACCGTTAAGTAATAAGGGTGAATTTATGAACGACCGCGTAAAAGCACGTTTTGAGGGTGACTTCCCGGTTCTGGAGCCGAACAAGCTGTCGTACATGGATATTGCACCGAACCAAATCGTATCGGTGGCTGCATCAATGATTCCATTCCTGGAACACGACGATGCTAACCGTGCCCTGATGGGATCGAACATGCAGCGTCAGGCTGTTCCTTTGCTTCGCCCGCAGGCCCCAATTGTGGGAACCGGTCTGGAAGGGCGGGTTGCCAAAGACTCCCGGGCGTTAGTGACTGCTGAAAAGGGTGGTATTATACACTACGTAGACGCTAAAAAGATTATCATTAAACAGGATCTTACCGAAGATGAAGCCATGGTAAGCTTCGACGATGATCTGAAAGAATATAAACTAACCAAATTCAGAAAAACCAACCAGGATACCTGTATCAACCTTACTCCTCTGGTAAGCAAAGGGCAGCGAGTGGAAGCAGGAGATGTTCTTTGTGAAGGGTATGCTACGGAGGCCGGGGAACTGGCCCTGGGTCGGAATATGATGGTGGCATTCATGCCCTGGCAGGGATATAACTTCGAGGATGCAATTGTAATATCGGAAGAAGTGGTAACCCACGATTTGTTTACCTCCATTCATATTGAAGAGTTTGAGCTTGAAGTTAGAGACACCAAGCGAGGTGAGGAAGAATTAACTTCGGAAATTCCTAACGTGGGAGAAGAAGCCATTAGAAACCTCGATGAAAATGGTATTATACGAGTTGGAGCAGAGGTTAGGGAAGGAGACATCCTGATCGGTAAAATTACTCCTAAAGGAGAAACCGATCCCACTCCAGAAGAAAAACTACTCCGTGCCATATTCGGCGACAAAGCCGGTGACGTGAAAGACGCTTCCCTGAAGGCTTCCCCGTCATTACGTGGAGTAGTTATTGATACCAAGCTATTCTCGCGCCCTAAAAAGGATCGTGACCTTCGCCAAAAAGCAAAGAAAGAGGTTGAAGAACTGAAGGGTAAATATCGCAACCAGTTGTTAGCTGTGCGTACCCGCATGATAAAAAAGCTGACCGACTTACTGGAGGGAAAAATTTCACAGGGAGTTAAACACAAGTTCGGGGATGAATTAATTACCAAAGGGGTAAAATTTAACCGCGATAACATTGATAATAACCTGTTCCCGGAAACAAATAGCTACCGCGATGAAAGTAACCTGAGCATCCCTGAAGAGTCGAGCTTAATTACCGATACTTTAGTAGAAGGGTGGACGGATGATGATCGTACTAACCGGCTAGTTGCCCGTACGATACGGAATTATACGCAGAAGCGGAATGAAATATCTGCTGAGTTCAAGCGCGACCGGTTTACCCTTGAAGTGGGTGACGAACTGCCAACCGGCATCGTTCAACTGGCCAAGGTATACGTTGCTAAAAAACGTAAACTCAAGGTAGGCGATAAAATGGCCGGTCGTCACGGTAACAAAGGCGTAGTAGCCAAAATAGTTCGTAAAGAAGATATGCCCTTCCTGGAAGACGGCACACCGGTTGATATTGTGCTTAACCCACTGGGGGTTCCTTCCCGAATGAATCTTGGCCAAATTTACGAAACAGTGTTAGGCTGGGCAGGACTGAAAACCGGGAAAAAGTTTGCGACACCAATTTTTGACGGGGCTTCTGCTGACGATGTGGCTAAAGAGCTTGAGAAAGCAGGTTTACCTGAATATGGCAGGACGCACCTGTACGACGGGCTAACCGGCGAACGTTTCGACCAGCCAACAACCGTAGGAGTGATCTACATGTTGAAACTGGGTCACCTGGTCGACGACAAAATGCACGCCCGTTCCATTGGTCCATATTCCCTTATTACCCAGCAACCCCTGGGTGGTAAAGCACAATTTGGTGGTCAGCGATTTGGAGAAATGGAAGTATGGGCCCTTGAAGCTTTTGGCGCAGCAAACGTACTGCAGGAAATTCTGACGGTGAAGTCGGATGACGTAGTGGGCCGGGCCAAAGCATACGAAGCCATTGTTAAGGGTGAAAACATGCCTCGTCCTAACATACCAGAGTCATTTAATGTGTTGGTTCACGAATTACGAGGACTGGCACTGGAAATTACATTAGACTAAACACACAATCCGGAGGGCTAATAACCTTCCGGTGCGTTTATTTAACATTCATTATCGTTTCATTCTATGGCATTCAAAAAGAATAAAAAGCTAACGCACGACTTCTCCAAGGTCACAATTAGTTTAGCCTCTCCCGAGTCTATTTTAGAGAGCTCTCACGGTGAGGTTACACAACCCGAAACGATCAACTACCGAACCTATAAGCCCGAAATGGGTGGTTTGTTCTGTGAGCGGATCTTTGGGCCGGTTAAGGATTGGGAGTGCCATTGCGGAAAATATAAACGAATACGATATAAAGGGATCATTTGCGATCGCTGCGGGGTAGAAGTTACGGAAAAGAAAGTGCGACGTGAGCGAATGGGCCATATTGAGTTGGTTGTACCGGTTGCTCACATTTGGTACTTCCGTTCGTTGCCCAACAAAATTGGTTACCTGCTTGGCCTGGCAACCAAAAAGCTGGACCAGATTATTTATTACGAACGATACGCGGTAGTACAGCCGGGAATCAAAGCAGAAGATGGCATTAACGAACTCGATTTCCTAACCGAAGACGAGTACCTGGATATCTTAGACAAACTGCCGGCCGATAACCAGAAGTTGGACGACAGCGATCCGAACAAGTTTATTGCCAAAATGGGCGCCGAAGCCCTTGAGATGCTGCTATCGAACCTTGATCTGGATGATTTGTCTTACAAGCTTCGTCATCAGGCATCAACCGATACTTCTCAGCAGCGAAAAGCCGAAGCCCTGAAGCGGCTAAAAGTAGTAGAGGCATTTCGCGACGCACGTACCCGGATCGAGAACCGCCCGGAGTGGATGGTTATTAAGATGGTACCGGTTATTCCGCCGGAACTGAGACCGCTGGTACCTCTAGATGGCGGCCGCTTTGCAACATCTGACCTGAACGATCTGTATCGTCGGGTGATTATCCGGAATAATCGACTGAAGCGTTTAATAGATATTAAAGCCCCGGAAGTAATTTTGCGAAACGAAAAGCGAATGCTTCAGGAAGCTGTGGATTCCTTATTCGATAATTCAAGAAAAGTAAATGCCGTTCGTTCCGACGGTAATCGGGCGCTGAAATCACTCAGCGACATGCTAAAAGGTAAGCAGGGGCGATTCCGTCAGAACCTGTTAGGAAAGCGAGTTGACTACTCCGGACGATCAGTAATTGTTGTTGGCCCGGAACTGAAGCTTCACGAATGTGGATTACCCAAATCCATGGCAGCAGAGCTTTTTAAGCCGTTTATTATTCGTAAGCTCATCGAAAGAGGCATCGTGAAAACGGTAAAGTCGGCCAAGAAAATAGTAGATCGTAAAGATCCTGTAGTTTGGGACATTCTGGAGAATGTATTGAAAGGGCACCCTGTATTATTAAACCGTGCCCCAACATTACACCGTTTGGGTATCCAGGCTTTTCAGCCCAAGCTAATTGAGGGCAAAGCTATCCAGTTGCATCCTTTAGTATGTACGGCATTCAACGCTGACTTCGATGGCGACCAAATGGCGGTTCACGTACCGCTAGGCCAGGAAGCAATTCTGGAAGCTTCGGTGCTGATGTTATCATCGCATAACATTCTAAACCCTGCTAACGGAGCACCTATTGCCGTTCCTTCACAGGACATGGTACTGGGACTCTACTTCCTTACCAAAGGCAGAAAGAGCACCGAAGACGAACCAATTAAAGGCGAAGGCATGACCTTTTACAGTCATGAAGAGGTTATCATTGCCATGAACGAAGGGGTTATATCCAAGCATACCCACATCAAGGTTCGTACCACCATCCGAAACGAACAAAATGAACTGGAAACCAAAGTCATAGATACCGTGGCAGGTAGAGTGGTATTTAATGAGTCGGTACCTGAAGAAGTAGGTTTTGTAAATGAATTGCTATCGAAGAAAAAGCTTCGTGAAATTATCTCAATGGTTTATAAAATCGTTGGGCTGGCAAAGACAGCTAAATTCCTCGATGACATTAAATACCTTGGTTTCCATACCGCGTATAAAGGTGGACTTTCTATTGGATTGGGCGACGTTTCCATTCCAGGAGACAAGCTCGACCTGATTGAAAAAGCCAAGGTAGAAGTGGATGGGGTATGGCAAAACTATCTTATGGGTATCATCACCGACAACGAACGCTACAATCAGGTAATTGATATCTGGACCCGTGTAAACTCCCAGATCACCAATGCCCTGATGAGCCAGATGGAGGAAGATGACCAGGGATTCAACCCGATTTACATGATGATGCACTCAGGAGCCCGGGGTTCAAGAGAGCAGATTCGTCAGTTAGGAGGTATGCGTGGACTGATGGCCAAACCACAGAAAAGCTTGCAGGGGTCAGTTGGTGAAATTATCGAGAACCCGATTATTTCTAACTTTAAGGAAGGACTTGATGTAATTGAATACTTCATATCAACTCACGGTGCAAGAAAAGGACTGGCCGATACCGCGCTAAAGACAGCGGATGCCGGCTACCTGACCCGTCGTTTAGTAGACGTAGCCCAGGACGTGGTAATTAGAGAAGACGATTGCGGTACTGTTCGTGGACTGATGGTTTCTGCCCTTAAAGACAATGAAGAAATTGTGGAGCCCTTATCCGAGCGTATACTCGGCAGGGTGGCAGTTCATGACATCCTG
>CAZIWJ010000107.1:0-11706 GCA_964542855.1 uncultured Roseivirgaceae bacterium | reverse complement strand
ATAAGGCAATCATTCGCGCAGTTTTTTTTGCGCCCAATGCGCCCAATACCCTTTAGTTAAGGTAACCACTCGTGCGAGGCTGCATCACTCCCACACATTACCACTCATATCGCACAGTCCCAACTCATTCGGCGTTTTACTCCCTACCGCATGCGTCTTGTCTCCTGAGTTACTTTTGAGGACATTACCCACCTGCTAACCCTATTTAATCATGGATATTTACGTTTTCCCTGGCTTTAATTTTCTTGCCTTGACCGATTTTCACGAACTGGTTTAATTCTCTCGCGAGCCTGGTTACCCTACCAGGCCGTTTCAATTTACCCCTTCACCGTAACCCGGTATACCCAGTACATTAAACCGAACTGTAATACGATTCTTACCCAGAAAGCCCAGGCCGGTAAAAATTCCAGCCCCGGAACGTTTTGCCCGTTGGCTACCAGCCAGGCGTGGTAACCGTGCAAAACCAGGAAGCTGCTCAACAGCACAACCATGCACCAGCCGGCAAAAGTGCGCAAACGCTCGAACCAGATGCCCACCGCAAAGGCCAGTTCACCTACCCCGGTAATTACCACCAGGAAGACCGGAAAAGGTAAAAACGGGGGCATAACCGGTAAGTAGGTTTCGGGATTAAAAAAATGAGGCAGTGATGCTACCCCGAACAGTACCGATAATATAATCAGGTTCTTCTTCATTTTACTTTTATTAACAGTGCCGGGGTGTATCGCCAGTGCAAACGTATTTTTTCATTAAACCGGAGAAACTTAAACTAACTGACCTGGAAAATACGCAATTAAACGAAATGGGGAAGTCATACCCTAAACGGACAGCAGGCTTACTCAATCCAGGCTTTCTTTGCCAGGTGATGTAAACCTGCCGGTTCAAAATGATTAATTCCACCGGGTCAATTCTTCCCACAAATCATTTTACTCGGGGTTAATATGTTCAATAAGATTGATTTTATTCTTTCCAGGCCCGGCTTTTAATTGTTTTTCCCGGTTAATTGCTTCTTCTATTGATGGAAAAGATCCGTAGTAAAACAAACAGTTTAGGTTGTATCTGCTGGTAAATCCTTTATACTTTTTTGTTTTATGCTGATGAATTCTGGATCAAATCAGCAGTCACCCCTCCCCTACATATAAGGTGGTTTTATTTTTGTTGGTCAGGATGTAAACTCATCCTCCTCTTTTCATCATAATATCATCGTGTTTGTTGAATGATGAAATTTAGAAAATTTTCATCAATGAAATGATTCAGCCCAAAAGAAAAGTAACGTAGACTGGGCTCATCCGCCATCTGGTTCAAAGGTCAGACGGAGCAGATCGCCACCGGGGCTCCCGCCCCGTCGCGATAACGGGTTTCCAACCGGATTTCTTAACGGGTTTCCAACCGGGTCTCCAACCGGGTTAATTCCGTGTACCCGCGTATTTTACCCTTTTTATCGTAATGTTCTGCCCGAACCACACCCACTTTTTTAGCGTACCATTCGGTCGTCCTGGTGCGAATGGTCATCATGGTTTTCACTTCTGTTTCGTAGTCCAGTTTAATACAATCGAAAGTGCCTGCCGGAACCGTAATGGTTTCTTTGCCTACCACTTTACGGTTTTTCAGAGTGACCGTCGTATTCATGTTGGGTATCCCTGCTCCCGATACGCTCATGGTCAGCGTACCTTCGTCCAGTTCGTCGCCAACTTTCGGGTTGGCCGGAATAGAAATGTAGTCGGCATTCATCTCCATTTCCATCTCGCGCATGCCTTCCAATCCCATGGCTGCCGTGGTAATTTCGCCAATCTTGAACTTGAACTTATTGTTTTCACACAGCACTTCGTAATTCCCCGAAGCCACCAGGTTATCTTTCTTGTCGTACTGCTCGTTTTCGGCCGTAATGGTGGTTACCCCATCATTTACTTCGTAAGCATTTACCTTATGAACCGAATAACCCTGCACTTTTCCTTTCCTGTTGTAGGATGTATGTTCAAACACGGTATTTTCATCGGTAGGAAAATAGAATACACAGTTGTCCTGGGCGAAGCATGACAGGGAACTGAGCAGCAGCCCGGTAATAAGTACTACAGCATAAGTTTTCATCGCTAATTGGTTTTGTTCCGTACATTTTATCGTTCCGAAAACGAATAACTCAATGTGCTGGAAAAATTTTAGAGCTTCAGGTTTTACAGCTTATTAAATAGACGAGTAACCAATATTTCTCCAACTGCTTTTTCGGAATCATATTGTGTTACTTTGGAGTTAGTATAATATGCTTAGAACGAAGATTATTCCTTATACGCTACAATTTACTTTTGAGGCCGGTACCTCCCGGGGGGTACTGCGCGAAAAAGTCAGCTATTTTATCCGGCTGGAAAGCCCGGATGGAACGGTAGGTTACGGCGAATGCGGCCCGTTGAAGGATCTGAGTATCGATGACCTGCCCAACCTGCCGGCCCGGCTCGAAGAAATGGTGCAGCCGCTGGCAAACTGTCCCGTGCCCCGGAACCTGCTGGAAGTCAACAGCCTGGTTCATTCGCTCGTACCCGAAAGCCTGCCGGCTGTCCGCTTTGCCCTGGAAACTGCCCTGCTCGATGTACTGTACGGGGGGCGACGGCAAATCCTGCCTAATTCCTGGGCGCCGTTCAGCCCGCAAGAAGGGATGCCCCTGCCAATTAATGGGCTCATCTGGATGGGCAGCGAAGCCTTTATGCAGGAACAGATTACCCGCAAGCTGAAAGCCGGGTTTTCCTGCATTAAAATGAAAATCGGGGCGATTGATTTCGAAACAGAATTCAACCTGCTGAAAAAAATCAGGCAGCAGTTTTCAGCCGATGCCGTTACGCTGCGCGTCGATGCCAACGGAGCGTTTCGTCCGGAAGAGGCCCTGGAAAAACTAAAAAGACTGGCTGATCTTGATCTGCATTCTATTGAACAGCCCATCGCGGCCGGGCAGTGGGAACACATGTACCGGTTATGCCGGGAAAGCCCCTTGCCCATTGCGCTTGACGAAGAATTAATCGGGGTGTACGACGTCCAACAGGAAAACCTACTTCGCAGCATTCAGCCGCAGTACATCATCCTGAAACCCAGTTTGCTGGGGGGGCTGCAAGCCAGTGCCAACTGGATTGCAAAAGCTGAACAGCACAATACCGGCTGGTGGATTACCTCGGCACTGGAGTCGAATATCGGTCTCAATGCAATCAGTCAGTTTACCGCCACGTATGGGGTAACCATGCCCCAGGGGTTGGGCACCGGGCAGTTATACCATAACAATATTCCTTCACCCCTTACCGTGGCTTCGGGCTACATTCACTATGACCCCGAAACTCCCTGGGCTATCGCCAGTACCTTAGCCTAAACCGGCATTTAATTGTATTTTTTTTATATTTGCAACCGGGAGCAGGTAAGTGCAGCATGCAGGAGGTAGAAATACACGCAGGAGATGAGCTTCAGATCGACCGGAAAACGTACCGGGTTGAGCGCGAAATTGGCATCGGCGGGTTCAGCAGGGTGTTCCTGGCCACAGGGCAGGAAAAGCCGGTGGCCCTGAAGCTGGGAGAACTGTGGAAGGTGCCGGAACCGGAAAGGGGACACCTGCGCCAGCGGTTTCAGCAGGAATACTTTATTGTCCGGAATTACCTTACTTTTCCCGGTGTAGTGCAGGTACACCACTACCACGAACTGCAGGGCAACCCGCTACTGGTAATGGATTACCTGCCCCACGGTATTCTCAACGTGCACCGCCCCTACGCGGAGCAGGAAACCCGGCGTATCGTCCAGGCCCTGGTTAACGTGCTGGATCAGTTGCACGGCAGGAACGTCATCCACCGCGACCTGAAGCCGGAAAATATTCTAACGAAAGATAATAACCTGTACCTGTCCGATTTCGGGGTAGCCACTCGCCTGCAGGAACGGATTACGCAGATAAATACCCTCGGCCACGCCCGGCAGGTATTTTCTACCCTGGCTTATTCTCCCCCGGAGCAGGCTTCATCGGCCCTGGCCTTTCACAGTGCTTCCCCGGCCAGTGACATCTTTTCGCTCGGCGTTATTATTTACCAGTTATTAACCGGCGGGCAGCTCCCGTTTGGGGATCCCTACCCCGTTAGGAAGCGGCGGGGAGAATGGAAACGGGACTTATTGCTTTCCTGTACCGATAATTTTACCTGGTTCGAAATCGTGGAGCACTGCCTGCAACCCGACCCGGGTAAGCGGTTGCAGCAGGCTAAACAGGTTAATGAACTATTGAACGGAACGTTTGAACGGGATTCGGGCCATGCTTTTTTTTCGAACGGGTGGGTGCTGCGTGTCCGCGAAGGGCACAATGCCGGGAAGGTTTACCGGTTAAGCGAACTGAACCGGGAGAAAAAACAAAACCGCCTGCTCCTGGGCCGGCAGGTACCCGGCCACGCGAACGACCTGGCTTTGAAGGAAACCGGTTTAACGTTAATTTCTACACAGCACGCCACCCTGGAAGTAATTTTTAATGAAACCGGGGAAGAGCAGTGGTACATCCGCGATGGCCAGCCGGCAACCTCCAATGCCGGCTGGCAATTATCGCGTAACGGCTTAACCGTGAACGAAACCCCCGTTTCCCGCCAGCTTCTGCCCCTTTTTCACGGCGATGAAATATCGATAGGCAGTTTCCTGCTCACCGTGCAGGCCGTTAAATAAACGAAGCATTGGTGTGGGCGTGGCCGTGCTTTTCGTAGTAGGCTTTAATGACCTTCCGCAGCTTTTCCATGTAGCGGCTTTTGGCCTGGCGGGCACTGTGAGCGTTCTTATACCCGTACCGCTCGGCCACTTCTTTGGCAGTGTAGCCGAAGTAATCGAAATCCATGATAATCGATTTACAGGGTTCGGGTAACTGCTCCATGATATTCACGATATCAGCAGTCTGATCCGACAAAGAGAAGCGGGTAAAAATGTTTTTGCCGTCTACCGGTATTCCCCTGTCGATTTCGTAAGCCTGCTGGTACAATTCGTTTTTCCGCGTATTCTGGTGGCGCAGCTGGTCGATGCACCGGTTACTGAATATTTCGTACAGTAGCGTGGAAAGTTTACCCCTGCGTGAAGCCGTAAATGCCCCTTCGGCTACTTTATTCACCACGGCATTTACGGCATCGGAATAAGCCTGCAACAGGCTTTCGTACTTCAGCGAAGGATATTTTCGCTGCATGCCGGGAATAAAGCGGGTACATTGCTGGTACAGTTTTCCGGTGTAGCGCTGGTAATGCGCTCCGCCTTTCATAATCCCTTCAATAATTTCCTGGTCAGTGTATTGTTGTTTGTCCATTTTTGTAACGTAACAAGCTTGTTGAAAAGCGGCTTTTAAATTAATTCAAAACCGGCGTTAAATATAACTATTTTAATCTGAATCCACTTCTCGTTGCTGTTAACGTAATTAGGTTTAAACGAATTTTACTGCGTGCTTTTCAGCAGCGATAAGGGGCATTACAAACCTGTATCTCGCAGTTTGGTAAAAGACGTCACTCACTACGGAAAATAATTTCTTTAACATCTGCCCGTCACAAGTGTTAATAATACCTAGTGCGAATAATTTCTTTATACTGTAACAGAATTTATTATGGATGCGAGGACCGATTTTTTCCGGGCTATGGTATATGTAGCCCACGATTACTGCAATAACAGCCGGGGGCAATTCGAGATCGACGAGGTGAACGACCAGGCCATCGTGAGGTTTTTCGAAAAGTATAACGCCACCCTGGAAGATGATTCAACCGATAAGTTTGCCGTCACCGTGCGCGAGGCTAAAGCCCTGTACCAGCTGTCGAGCATGGTGGTGAACATGTACCAGCTCATGCCCAACAAATCGCCTGAAATTCAGGAATTCATTAAATACCCTCAGATCATCGTTGAACATTTTCAGCTTTATCAGCAGGGGCATCAGAGTAATAATTAAATTTGCACGTACGTAGCAACATTTAACCTTACTTTATTTTACACTATGCAAAAAACATCCTGGGTAAGGGGCGCTGAGCATTCAGACTTCAGTATCTATAATCTCCCCTTCGGAATTTTTTCAACCGATACTGACCCTCATCCCCGGGTTGGTATTGCTATCGGTGAGCAGGTGGTGAGCCTTACTGCCCTGGCCCGTACCGGTTTGCTAAACGATACCCTTTCCGATTACACCGTCTTCAACCAACCGGTCCTGAACAACTTCATTGCCCTGGGTAAACCGGTAACTAATGCAGTACGCTTAAGGGTACAGGAATTGCTGGAAGCCGGTAATGAGGAGTTAAAACCACATACCGACGATGTTCTGGTACCCATGAGCCGGGTAAGCATGCACCTTCCCCTGCACATTGGCGATTACACTGATTTTTACTCCAGCCAGGAACACGCCACCAACGTGGGTACCATGTTTCGCGGGAAAGATAATGCCCTGATGCCCAACTGGAAGCATTTGCCGGTTGCTTATCATGGCCGTAGCTCTTCTATTGTGGTTTCTGGCACGGAGATTCGCCGTCCGAAAGGACAAACCAAAGGCCCCGACGACGAACTTCCTTCTTACGGCCCCAGTAAAGCCATGGACTTTGAGCTGGAAATGGGCTTTGTTATTGGTAAAAACTCGGCAATGGGTAAGCCCATTTCTACTGGAGAAGCCGAAGAGTATATTTTTGGTTTCTTCCTGTTTAACGACTGGTCGGCCCGCGATATTCAGCGCTGGGAATACGTACCGCTGGGCCCTTTCCTGGGGAAGAATTTTGCTTCGGCCGTTTCGCCCTGGATTGTTACCCTCGAAGCGCTGGAGCCTTTCCGGGTGGCCGGCCCCGAACAGGAACCGGCCGTACTGCCTTACCTGGAATACGAGGGAAATAAAGCGTTCGATATTCAACTGGAAGTACAGTTGCAGCCGGAAGGCGGGAAGCCCGAAAGTATTTGTCGTTCCAATTTCAAATACCTGTACTGGAATATCGCTCAGCAACTGGCTCACCATACCGTGAACGGCTGCAACGTACGCGTTGGCGACGTGATGGCATCGGGTACCATCAGCGGTAAAGATCCGGGTTCTTACGGCTCTATGCTGGAACTGACCTGGGCCGGGAAAAACCCGTTAAAACTGGCCGACGGCACGGAGCGAAAATACTTAAATGATACCGACACCGTAATCATGAAAGGCTACGCCGAAGCTAACGGCATGCGGGTAGGGTTTGGTGAAGTAACCAACAAATTATTACCTTCATAGCCTCTTTTTTGGTAATTTTACCTATTATTTCATCACTAGAACAAATAAGATTGAAAACAGCCAGGGTATCGTTTAGAGATAAATTATCTCATATTATGTTAAAACACATATTATGGATAATTGTACGTCCGGTTACGTGGACTTATCTGAAAAACTTTTACTTATTGGGAATGGAACACATTCCGGATGACCGGCCGGTAATCCTGGCTTCTAACCACCCCAATTCGTTTCTCGACGGGATTATGCTCAACCACGTTCGCTTCCGGAGTGTGTTCTCCATGGCGCGGGGCGATGCGTTTAAAACGGCACTCAGCAGTTTCCTGCTGAAGCAGATTAACGTTATTCCTATCTTCCGCAGGTCGGAAGGCGACCTGGCCAAAAACAACAAAACGTTCCAGTATTGCCAGGAAGTACTGTTTCCCCGGAACGAAATAGTGCTTATTTTTTCGGAAGGGAATTGCGTGCGTGAAAAACGGGTTCGATCCATGCGAAAGGGTACGGCCAGGTTGTACTTTGAAACACTGGAAAAGACTGGTATTAAGCCGGTTATTATTCCGGTGGGAATGAACTACCGGTATTTTAACCGCTGGAGAAACAACCTGATCATCAACATCGGGCAGCCGATTGATATGGCCCCGTACGAAGAAATTCACAGAGAAAATAGCGCCCGGGCGGTGAATAAATTCACTCAGGACCTGTTCCGGAAGGTGGAAGACCAGGTTATTGCCATTCACAGGAAAGAAGATGAGCAGCTGGCCGAACAACTGTTTGAAATCGAGCGGAATAACCACCCGGAGAAAGCCAGTTTGCGCATCGTGGATGATCCGGGGTTGTTCAACCGGGAGAAAACGATCGCTAACCGCATCAACCACCTGGCCGAACACGCCCCGGAGCAGCTGGAAACGCTGAAGGAAAAAGCCAGTCGTTACTTTGGTTTGTTGAAACAGTATGGCATGACCGACCAGATGGTGGGGAAAAGGGAGTTCAATGCCCTTGATATCGTCATCCTGTTTTTCGGAATCCTGATTGCACCGTTGGGCTTATTAATTGACCGCCCACCCTTTCGCCTGGCCCGCCTGGTTGCTGATAACAAAACGTCTCCCAAAAGTGTGTTCTACGATTCAGTACTTTTTGGCTCTGCTATGTTTATTTTTGCCCTTTACTTTTTACTCCTGCTCACTGTTGCCGGGTTCTTTGCAGGCTGGTGGGGCGTAGCGGGCATGGCTGCCTTTATGATATTCGGCGGGGCTTTCGTCCTTTACTTCCTGGAAGTATGGGATTTCTTAAAAGACTGGCGAATCGGCATTACCAAAAGCTTCGATCGCCTCGATCGCCTAAGGGAAGCCCGTTCCGAATTACTCACTTCACTGAAAGAAGACCGGCAGGTAGAGGCCTGATCTGGCAAATTACGACAGGCCTAAAAACTCCCGAAACGGTCACCCTGAATTTGGCAAAGCAACTTTGGGCCGTATGGGACAGAAATCCGGTTATTCCTGGTAAAGCCCTGGCAGACAGCTAGAGCGAACCCCGATTTCCTGCAAACCCGTTTAATTTTCCGACCCGCCTAACATGGCCCCAAGCAGGTAAACGTGCTGTGCGGTACGCATCATGGCCGGAATGTCGGCCCACTCGTCGGTAAAGCCCCGCTGCCCGCCGCGGTCGCCACCCAGCCCGATGGCCAGTGTGTTTCCTCCAATGGCCACATTCATATTAGAAGATCCCCGCTTGCTCAGCGCAGGCTCGTGCCCCAGCCATTCGGCAATAGCTTTAGAAGTAGTAACCAGGTTAGAATTCAGGGCATTGGGTATTTGTCCGCCGGGAGTTAGTTGAAAGGGCTCCATCACAAAGCGGGTTTCCACTTCCTTACTAACCCGCTCCAGCGTACCCCTTACGGCTGCTTCTATTTCTTTAATGGCATCGGCATTCAGCGAACGGATGTCGAGGGTAAAGTAACCCGAGTCGGGCTTGTGGTTATAAACCGTACCGCTGTGAATCATGCCCACATTCAGGCGGGTGTAATCTTCTTTGTAGGTTTCCACGTGAGGCAGCTTAAAAATTTCGTCTATGGCCCGGCCCATGCCCCGGTTAATGTTGGGCAGCCCGCCGCGTAGCGTATGCCCGGGTTCGCCGTAGGCATTTACCTTCCACCAGTGAATACCAATAGCCCCGTAACTAATGCGCTGCCCGTCGCCCAGGATGTCTACAAACCCCAGTGCTTTTTCTTTGTACTCAGCATAAACCTCTTTCATGCCCTTCAGGCCGGTTTCTTCCTGGGCCACGGCGGCAAAAACCAGCGTATGCCGGGGCTGACGGTTATTATTTACCAGGTGTTCAGCCGCTTTCAGCATGGCCACGGTGGTAGACGAAGTGTTGGTACCCGGGCCCACCACCCGGTTGCCCTGAACAACCGGATTGCCGGATTTTTGCTGTAGTACCGCTACGCCGGCCAGGTCGTCGAGGGTAGAAACAAATACCAGTACCGAATCGCTGCTGCCGGGAATCACCCCAACTGCATTGTAAATACCGGTAACACGGACCTGTTTTAGCCCGATGGCTTTCATTTTGGCGGCTACCGCTTCGGCCCGCTTCTGTTCTTTGCCCGAAGGGGCCTGGATACCCCCGATTTCACACAGCAGCTGGGCGGCATCCCGGGTGGAGGCATCGGTCATCAGCTTCCGGGCACGTTTTTCCAGTTTACCGGAAATCGGGCCCTGGGCAAAAGAGAAAAAGGGAAGGATCAGGAGAAGAATAAATATTCGGTGCATCGTATAAAGTTTTTTTTAAATTACTCACCATAACCCAAATTCAAAAGTTATCGGGTGCCGATATCCGGTTACTTTCTACCAAACCAGCAAATCATAATATCAACGCAATGAAATATTTTCTCCCCTTATTAATCTGCCTGTTATGCGCTTTTACTTCCGGGGCCCAGGTGAAAGCCCTGGTGGGCGGAACGCTTATCGACGGGTTCAGCAGCACGCCCATCCGGAACAGCGTTATTCTTATTGAAGACGATAAAATTACGGCCGTAGGCACCCGCGGAAGCCTGGATGTTCCTGAAGGCGCTGAAGTAATCTCCACCGAAGGCATGAGCGTGATGCCCGGCCTCTGGGATATGCACGTGCACCTGCAAATTAACGGCCACTCCGATTACGGCTACTGGCACAAAAAGTACCGTGGCGACATCCAGGCCAGCACCATCATGCCGGCTTCGGCGCACCAGTTGCTCATGGCCGGGGTAACCAGCGCGCGCGATCTGGGGGCTTCGCTCGATGAGATTACGCTGGTAAAAGACCGGATAAATAAGGGCGAAATCCCCGGGCCTACCCTTTACATCTCCGGACCTTTTCTTCAGCATACCCCTTACCCCGGTACGGAACACTACCGCTGGGGCGTATCTGGTGAGAAAGACGCCCGGGCCAAAGTAAACAAACTGGCCGATGCCGGGGTCGATTGCATCAAGATGATTGACCAGGACCAGATGACTATGGCTGAAGTGAATGCCATCGTGGATGAAGCCCATAAAAACGGGCTCATCGTGGTTGCCCACTCCCATCGACCCAATGAGATTCGAAGGGGACTGCAGGCGGGCGTTGATAATTTTGAACATACCGGTTTATCTGCTGCCCCCGGGTACCCCGAAGATATCATGAACATGATTAAGGAACGCACCGCCCAGATGAACATCGGACCGTTGTACTGGACGCCAACTGTTCAGGTATTATATAATTATGAGTATAACCGCGACTACCGCGAACACCTGGATAATACTTCCTGGCACCTGGACCTGCCCGATTCCATTATTCGCGACATCAAAGCTTCTGTCCGGTACCCCGACCGGCTGCCTTATTTCCAAATTACCCCGGCCCGCAAGCCCACGCTGAAGCGAAAAATAAAGCAATTGCAGGAGGCAGGGGTAGTGTTCCTGGTGGGAACGGATAGCGGCATCCCAATGGAATTTCACAGCCAGAGTACCTGGCGCGAACTCGATGTATGGGTGAACCACATGGGCATCGACCCCATGGCGGCCATTAAATCGGCCACTTACTGGCCCTCGGTAGTGATGGGCGTAGATCAGCGTGTAGGTACTGTGTCGGAAGGTAAAACCGCCGATATTATTGCCGTAAAGGGCGACGTGCTCCGCTACATCAACCTGCTTAGCGACGTGGATTTTATTATGAAGCAGGGGGAAGTGGTGAAACAGCCAGAATAAAATTCCTTTGCTCGTGAATAACCCGGGCCAGCAGAGTGTACCTGCGGTAAAAACATCACTCGCGCGCGGTGCGGTTGTATCGCGTGTGCCTACCTTACTGTTAGTTACCGTAATAATATTTTTTCAATACTACACAGGCAAAGAGAAATACCGGAGTTGCGGATGCGTTACCATCATCGCTCAATCATCCATTGTAACTGGGTTGTTTCTTCGCCCCTCCGCGCAAAAGCTGAAAACCTACCTGAAATACTTGTACCTTTATTCTTTTTAAATCTGTGCTAACCCACTCCCTAAC
>CAZIWJ010000106.1:0-11804 GCA_964542855.1 uncultured Roseivirgaceae bacterium | reverse complement strand
CCCGGTTTTCTATTACACTAGGCGCGTTAAAAGCCTTACTTAATTCGCTAGAGTTATTCAGTACCTGTACCCCTCGCCCGTCGTATCCGGCCCGGGCCAGTTTCTGAACCTTGGGAAAAGAAATGCCACGAAGTTCTTCAGCGTTCTGAACGGTGGTAAAGGGCGAGGTTGGGATTTGGTGTTTTTCGTAAAACTGCTTCTGATGCCTTTTGTCCTGAATCAGCGAAATAACGTCCGGTTCAGGATATACTGTTACCCCTTCCCGTTCCAGTTGTTTCAGAGCGTCGGTGTTTACGTTTTCAATTTCAATGGTTACCTGCTTACACTTTCTACCAAACTGAAGCACCGTATCGTAATCGGTTAGCTTGCCCTGCATGAAGTAAGGTACCATGGTGCGGCAGGGGGCGGTAGGATCGGGGTCCAGCACCGCCAGTGATAAATCGTAGTTAACAGCAGCCTGAATGAGCATCTTGCCCAGTTGACCTCCACCAATAATACCCAGTGTAAATTGTTCTGTTGCCATTGCTGCAAAACTAAAAAAATTTAGGCTATGTTTGTGGTTTTAAATCTGCTTATGCGAATAGCCAGTCTTTATATCCGTACCGCTTTTTTTACTCTTTTTCTCATGGCCGGCGCTTGTATAGCCTTTGGCCAGGACTTTAAAGCCAACCTGCTGATTGGACTAAATGCCAGCCAGATTGACGGCGATAACCTGGCAGGGTATAATAAGGCAGGCTTACGAGCAGGTGCAGAAATCAGCTACCCGCTCAATGATAACCAGGCCCTGGGAAGCGGGTTAATTTACAGCCAGCGAGGGAGCAGTTCCTCCAACGATAGCCCGGGGTTTGTTAGGATACGGATTAATTACGTTGAAATTCCCCTGCATTATATTTATGCTACCGATAAATGGGAAGCCAGGGCAGGACTGGTTGCCAGCGCTCTTTTAAATACTCGAACCGATAACGGTTCCGGCTTTACTAACAGCCGTAACCTTTATCGGAACGTAGACCTATGCTATGAACTAAGTATCGGGTATCGTTTGAATGAAAAAATTTTACTGTCTATCAGCCACCTCCAATCCATACCCGGATTTGCACGAAACGTTAGTGATTTACCCACATTTTTTCTTCAGAACACGTTGCGTCACCGCTTTTTTTCGCTGGGGGTCAGGTATGCGCTGTAAAAGTTTTATTTCGGTTAATTAACTGACCTGGAAACGCTTTGCTGACTGGATGTACTGTAGTTGGGGTTTCCCAGGTAGTTATAATAGTTTACTACCATCAGCTGATCAACCAGTTCGTTAACATTTAGCTTGTGTTTTTTAATGTAGCGGGCAAGCTTTTCCTCGTGTTCCTCCATCATCGGTAACACGTCTTTTCTGAAATTCCGGATGCGCTTCTGCTCATCGTTGGTAAAAACATAGTAATTATGATGAACAATTGTTTTTACGTTGTAATGGTTCGATGTCCCGTCGCGAACAGGTACCCGCTTCACGTATTTCCCTTTTCGCAATACCGATAATTCACCGTTGATGATTACTTCAAAAAACGACTTGTGTTCATAGTCGTAGCGATTTTCAAAATTGATAGCTGCGAAAAAGCGACGGTTTTTTATCTCCTGATCGAAAAAAGAAAAATGGCTTACTTTTACCGGGGAAAAGGCCATGATGCTACCGTCTTGCCGCTTACACTGCACAATATCTAGCTTGTAATCAATGTTAATCAGGCCTTCAATTTTTTCACCGCTCATCAGAACTACTTCGCCTTCGCTCCACGCCTGTGAGTAATCAGGATTATTTGCGTACACCGCTCCAAAAAATAACAACATTCCAACACTAGCTGCGATCCTCTTCCTCATAATAAAAAATATTTAGGTTACTTTATCTTATTCTGCTGTATTCGTAACCTAAAGGTAGAGGGAGATAATGTGTATTGCTGATTAATAGAAACCACGAAATTAGTCGTGTAATGTTAACCACGAATAATTACCGGCAGTGATATTATACCATAAATTATAAGTATGATATACGTAAGAAATGGCAGCCAAAGTAAAGCATGCTGCCCTTCTTGCGCTTAAACGGCTACTTCTGCTTTAATATGAGGGTGGGGATCGTAACCTTCAATAGCAATATCCTCGAAGCAAAAATTAAAAATATCGTTTACTTCATCATTTAATACCAGTTGAGGTAAAGGCCGTGGCGTACGCGATAGTTGCAAACGGGCCTGCTCCAGGTGGTTGGAATATAAATGGGCATCACCAAACGTATGCACAAAATCGCCGGGCTCCAGGTTGCAGGAATGTGCTACCATGCAGGTTAGTAAAGCGTAAGAAGCAATGTTGAAAGGAACCCCCAGGAATACGTCGGCACTGCGCTGGTACAACTGGCACGACAGCCGGCCATTGGCCACATAAAACTGAAAGAGTGCGTGGCAGGGGGGCAAAGCCATTTCGGGTATGTCGGAAACGTTCCATGCACTTACCATAAGCCGACGCGAATTGGGATTGGTTTTAATTTGCTGAACAACCTGGCTAATTTGGTCCACCGTTTTTCCGTCGCTGCCCGTCCACGATCGCCACTGGTGGCCGTAAACCGGGCCCAGGTTTCCTTCCTCGTCGGCCCATTCATCCCAGATTCTTACTTTATTTTGTTTCAGGTAGTTGATGTTCGTATCTCCTTTCAGAAACCAGAGCAGCTCGTGAATAATAGAACGGGTGTGCAGTTTCTTGGTAGTAACCAACGGAAAGCCTTCCTGTAAATTAAAACGCGTCTGGTAACCAAAAATGCTGAGGGTTCCGGTACCGGTTCGGTCAGACTTTTGTACGCCCTGCTCGAGAATAGCAGACATCAGATCGTGGTATTGCTGCATAAGGTTAGTGGAAATTAATAAATTTTTTAAAACTAGCAGGCCCAGGACTTTTTAACAAGCTCACGTTTAATTTTATAAATTCTCCAATTGCCATTTCATAATTAACAGCTAACTTCCACGCTATTTCCTGAATCGGCAGAAAAGAGAGTACACATGCAGAATCGGGCTACTGTTATGCAAAAATTAATTTCGGCTATTGAAAAAATAAGTACGTTTTCCGGCAAAGGGATCGCCTGGTTCAATTTGTTCCTGGTAGTACTGATTTGCTACGACGTGCTGATGCGTTACCTGTTCAATACAACCTACGTGGCCATTATCGAACTGGAATGGCACCTGTTTTCCTTCATTTTCCTCATTGGTGCCTCGCACGCATTAAAAGAAGACCGTCACGTGCGGGTAGATGTTTTCTATTCCGGGTTTTCGCCGAAGAAGAAAGCCCTGGTAAACCTCTCGGGCACCCTCATCTTCCTAATTCCTTTCTGCCTCATTATTATTATTTCTTCCCTGCGGTTTGTAAGCGGGTCATTCGAAATGAACGAAGGATCGCCTGACCCCGGCGGTTTACCGGCTCGCTGGCTAGTTAAATCGGCCATTCCCATTGGGTTCAGTTTACTTTTAATCCAGGCAGTTGCGCTCGTGCTGCAGTCTGTACAAACGATCGTAAAAGGTTCTACTAAATCATAAACAATGCCAGAATACTTACCGCTGATTCTATTCGGGGTTATCTTCCTGCTTATTCTCCTGGGTTACCCGGTTGCTTTTACCCTGGGAGGAGTTTCTGTTTTGTTCGGGCTTGTGGTATACGACCTCGATTTTTTTTATCTGCTGCCGCTTCGTATTTACGGCACCATGACCAACTACGTACTACTGGCGGTACCCCTGTTCATATTCATGGGTATTATGCTGGAAAAATCGGGCCTTGCCGAAAGTTTACTGGAAACCATGGCCCTGCTGTTTGGCCGGTTTCGGGGCGGGCTGGCTATTTCGGTCATTGTGGTCGGGGCTTTACTGGCAGCGTCTACTGGTATTGTCGGGGCCACGGTTATTACCATGGGGTTAATCAGCCTGCCTACCATGCTGAAAAGAGGCTACGCCATTCCCCTGGCCACGGGCACCATCGCTTCTGCCGGAACTTTAGGACAAATTATTCCCCCCTCGGTGGTGCTGGTCCTGCTGGGCAGTGTATTGAATGTTTCCGTAGGCGATTTGTTTACCGCTGCACTCATTCCTGGCATTGTGCTGGTGCTCCTGTACCTGTTGTACGTGGTTATTATGGCCTACACCTTCCCGGGCCGGGCCCCGGCCATGCCCCAGGAAGAAATTAACGCTTTTAAACAGGGAAACGTAGCCAAAAAGGTTATCAATGCTTTTGTGCTGCCTTTCTTGCTGATTGTGGCCGTATTGGGTTCCATCTTTGCCGGTATTGCTTCTCCCACCGAAGCCGCTGCAGTAGGAGCAATGGGGGCTACCCTGCTTACCGTACTCCAGGGCCGGCTAACGCTGAAGGTTACGAAGGAGGTAATGGTGGAAACCACCCACCTCAGTTGTATGGTATTTATTATTTTGCTGGGGGCAACTGCTTTTTCGCTGGTTTTTCGCAGCATGGGTGGCGATCGCTACCTGGTAGAACTCATCACCAGTTCGCAGTTAAGCCCGATGCAGTTCCTGGCCCTGGTAATGATTGCTGTTTTTGTGGCGGGGTTCTTCATCGATTTCATTGAAATCATCTTCATCATCGTGCCGGTGGTAACGCCCATTTTCCAGGCACTGGAAATAAACCTGATCTGGATCGGAATTCTGCTGGCCCTGAACCTACAAACTTCTTTTCTTTCTCCTCCTTTCGGATTTTCTCTGTTTTACCTAAAAGGCGTGGCGCCTCCGGAAGTGAAAACCCATCATCTGTACACCGGTATTATTCCGTTCGTTATTATCCAGATCGTGTTTCTTGCCCTGGTGATTATATTCCCGGAAATTGTAACCTGGTTGCCATCTATTCTTTAAGCTCCACGATCATTTCAATTTCTATGGCCATGTTAAGCGGTAACGACCCCATACCCACGGCTGCACGGGCGTGCTTGCCAATTTTCTCGCCAAATGCTTCCACGATAAAGTCGGAAAAACCGTTCATCACCTGCGACTGCCCGGTGAAATCGGGAGTAGCATTCACCATTCCGTGTACCTTAACAATGCGGCTTACTTTGTTGAGGTCACCAATTTCGGCTTTCAGCGAGGAAAGTAACGCAATGGCGGCGTAGCGAGCGGCCTCCTGCCCCTCTTCAATCGTGAGGTCCTGCCCTACTTTTCCGGTTACCCGCGAACCATCGGGCTTGCTGGGGCCGTGCCCAGCCATAAAAACCAGGTTCCCGGTGTGCACAGCGCGCACGTAATTGGCAATGGGCGGGGGCAGTTCATACAAGGTAACGCCCATTTCTTTTAACCGGGCTTCAACGTCGTTTTCAGGCGGATTGGAAGCAAAAGCCGGAATAGGTACCGCGGTAATGCAGAGCAGGAAGAAAAATATAATTGCTTTCATGAAAAGGAGGTTGTTATTTAACATCAAATTTACAGGCATTGAAGTTAGGCGATAAGTTAGTTAGCCTGCTGGTTTTTTTGTTATTTTTTTCAATTGAACCAGTAATGGCAGAGGCCTTTCCTAAAAACCGGCCCGGCAGCTGGAAAGGGAAAATTCCCGAAGTAACCGGTTACAAGCCTGCTGTACATTTTGAAATGTTAAACCGCCAGTAAGTTCGCTATTTCATCCAGCCCCTGGAAGTGGGCGTGGTCGGCTGCTGTATTCCCCCTTACGTCCTGAACGGATTTATCGGCACCTTTCTCCAGCAGGATTTGCACAATTTCCCCATGACCGAACGTAGCTGCGTAAATCAGTGCCGTGGCTCCGCTCTTGTTCCGGATGTTAACATCTGCCCCGGCTTCCAGCAGCGTATCCACGATGTTTTTGTACCCTTTAAAACATACCCCCATCAGGGCAGTGTTGCCGGCTGCATCTAATTGGTTAACGTCTGTTCCCTTTTCCAGTAGCAAACGGGTAATGGCTTCCTGGTTGTTATAAGCAGCCAGCACCAGCGGGGTAAACCCTTTATCGTCCCGGTTATTTAGCACGTCGGGGTTTTTGTGTATTTCGGCCGTAACGGCTTCTACCGCTCCTATTCTGATATTATCAAAAAATCCTATAACCATTTCATTCTCGTTTAATGTAAACTCTTGCTAATAACTAAAGCACGTTCAGGTTGTTAAGGCTGGTAAACGAATTTCAAAATTAGTGAAACTGAGCTATTGATTATAATGAACTTATAGATTAATATATTGATATGATCAATATTAACATTAGGCAATTGCAATATATTGTTGCCGTAAGCGAACAGAAAAGTTTTGAAAAAGCGGCCGAAGCCTGTTTCGTTACCCAGTCTACACTAAGTACGATGGTAGGCCGGCTGGAGAAGGAACTGGACATCATCCTTTTCGATCGCAAAACCAAACCTATTGAAATTACC
Source organism: uncultured Roseivirgaceae bacterium (assembly GCA_964542855.1). Lineage (GTDB taxonomy): Bacteria > Bacteroidota > Bacteroidia > Cytophagales > Cyclobacteriaceae > CAZIWJ01. Next base: position 5,425 of record CAZIWJ010000106.1, on the reverse strand, counting down.
AGGGAAGGACAGGAAATTATTATCCAGGCTCGCACCATTCTGCAGGAAATGCAGAACCTGGAGCAAATTGCGAGGGGGTTAAAAGGGGAACTGTCTGGTAAACTGAAAATAGCGGTAATCCCAACGGTTGCCCCTTTTCTTTTACCGCTTTTCCTGAAAGGGTTTATTGAAAATTATTCCGGTATCCACTTCGTTTTTTCTGAACGGGTAACCGAAGTAATTATAGAAGAGCTGGCCCGCCGCTCTATCGATATCGGTATCCTTTCTACACCTGTTAACCATCCCGACCTGGTTGCGCACCCGCTGTACGAAGAGCCTTTTGTGCTGTACGACCGAAGTAATGACGAAACCCCTAAAGAGTCGTTTCCCATCAGCGTAAGCGATATCAACGTGCAGAAGCTCTGGCTGCTGGAAGAGGGGCACTGCCTGCGTACGCAGATCGGAAAAATATGTGCCATGAACCAGCAGGGGACGTTAAACTGGAACCTGGAGTACCGATCGGGCACCATCGATACGCTGAAACGTTTTGTTACCCTGAACAAGGGCGTAACACTGTTGCCCCGGCTGGCAACAACCGATTTTACCCGTAGCGAAAAAGAACACCTGCGCAATTTCGTGGAACCGGTACCGGCCCGAGAAATTAGCCTGGTGGTGCATAAACATTTTGCCAAACGGAAAATACTGGAGAAAATGCAGGCTTCTATTGCTAAGGCAGTAAAACCTTATTTCAAAAAAAGTCTGCAAACGGAAATTATCACCCCAGAATAAATTCCATTACATTTACATCGATGAAGCGCAACGACATTTTATTTGTAGGCACCCAACTGCTCCTGTTCATAGGCTATGCTTTTTCAGTAAATATTTATCCTTTCCGGCCTTCGATGGTAATTGTAAGGGTGTGTGTAGGAATTGAGATAACCAGTATATTCATTGTACTGCTGGCTTTGCTGCAACTTAACCGCAGCCTTTCGCCTTTTCCCAGCCCCAAAGAAAACGGGAACCTGATTACCAACGGGATTTTTGGAATTGTTCGTCATCCGATTTACACCGGAATTATCCTGGGTACGTTCAGCTACGGGATTCACCAGGGGAGTACCTGGAAGCTGATCATCGCTTCGTTGCTCTTCGTGCTTTTTTTCTTTAAAGCCCGTTACGAAGAGCAGCTATTGAAAAATCACTATCCCGGTTATGAAGACTACATGGAAAGAACCGGGAAGTTCTTTCCAAGAATAGGTTAACGAAAATTCAGTATACACCTGGCATTAGATGAGCTAGATTCTTTATTCCTCGTTCAGGACCGGAAGTTCAAAGGAATTAAACGCACTTTCCTGTTTCATCAGGGCTTCAACTGCTTCGCTGGTGCGCGGGGCGCCAGCCGAAAGGTTTTCGCATCCTTCTTCTGATACCAGGAAGTCATCCTCGATCCGTACCGGAATATCCCACCACTTTTCATCGGCCGGGCTTCCTTCGGTAATGTAAATTCCGGGTTCAATAGTAATCACCATGTTTTCTTCCAGGGTAACGTATTCCCCGGCGTCGTGCACGTCGAGCCCGATATGATGGCAACATCCGTGTGGGTAGTAGCGGTTCCGGCCGGTATTGGGATCGGTGGTATCTTCCGGGTCTGTACTTTCGTAGAGGCCCAGTTCAACCAGTCCTCTGTTTACCACATCAAGCGTTGCCTTGTATACATCCTGGAAAGAAGCCCCGGCCCTGCAGGCAGTAATCCCGGCTTCCTGCGCTTTGTAAACCAGGTCGTAAATCAGTTTTTGTTCTTTGGTAAACGTTCCGTTTACCGGGATGGTGCGGGTAACATCGGCCGTGTAGCCGTGGTATTCAGCTCCCAGGTCCATCAGGATCAACTCGCCGTCTTCAATTTCCGGCTTGTAGTTTTCAATGTAGTGCAGCACGCAACCGTTATGGCCAGCCCCAACAATGCTCGGGTAGCCTTCGTACTCGGCTTTGAATTTCTTAAAAACAAACTCGTGCATGCCCTGTACTTCCAGTTCCGACATGCCGGGTTCCATAGCTTTCATCACTTCTACTTGCCCCAGGGCAGATATTTTTGCTGCCTTTCGCAGCAGATCCAGTTCTTCCTTAGTTTTAATACCCCGAAGCTGGGCCATGATGCTGTCTAGCGCATCTACGTTAAGGTTATTCTTTTGGGGTTCACGCTCCAGGCTGATGCCGGCCAGGCTTTCGTCCTGGTAACCCGTTTTTACCTTGAATGTGCTAATTAAGTCATAAAGGTCGTCTTTCTCCGATGAATTGCGGACGTCGTTGTAAAAGTCTTTGAAAATTACCTGGTCAAACTTTGAGAAATCAATCGGAAATTCTTCAAACTCGCTTCCTTCGTACGCCAGGGCAATACCCAGTTGATCGCGCACTTCGCTCTTGTCTAGCCGCGGGCCGTTATACAACTCTTTAGTGGCATTATGGCCACGTACGAATAAAATCTCGTTGGTACTTTCATCACCGTACTGCTGCTTTTCTTTAAAAATTAATAGCATGGCACCGGGTTGGCGGTGGCCGGTTAAATAGTAGAAATTAGGATCCTGGTGGTACATATAGTCCACATCATTGGCCCGGTTACGAATAGGGTTGGCAAAAAATACCGCTACCGACTTATCGGGCAGCTTTTGCCTTAAAGCATCCCTGCGGCCTTCGTGAAAGTCCATGGAAAGCAGGTCGTCGGGCAGGTTATTATCTTGTGCGTATAAGTTGAAAGCCAGCAGGGTGAAGAGGAAAACCGGTAAATTTTTCATAAAGGATAATCAAGTTAAGTAACTGTTCAAATATAGTAAATATTGTTATTCTTCGGGATGGCTGTTGAGAGGCCTGATGGTTTTATATTTTATCTTCTACCCGGTATCGTGGGCTGGCAATCCGGGTGTATTCATCTCCGTACCGCCTTGCATGCCACACGTTGTAACTGGCAGCCAGTAAATTTTTATGCCGTAATGGCATTGCAAATGCCCGGTTATAGGGATCGGAATTTGTAATTCCAACCAGTAGGATAAATGCAGGCAAGTTACTTTAATGATTGGCAGCGTACGCTTCCAGTTGGGCCTGCATTTTCTGAATGCGATCCTGCAGGCTTTCAGAACTGAGCCGTTCCCGCAGCCGGTCTACCAGGAGGGGAAAAGCAAAGGGTGTAGGCTTTGGTGGATTCGTAAGAACGATTTTTTGTTGCTGTAATTCTTCCATAATACCCGATAGCCTCGACTGTTCAAACTGCTGGGAAATTACTTCTTCCGTAGCCTGCTTAAGCAACAAATTACCAGGATCGTACTCGGCAAAAACATCGTATATCATCTGGGCAGAAGCCTGCAAATGACGCGCGGTTATATTTTTGCCCGGAAACCCCTGGAATACCAGTCCGGAAATGGCAGCAATTTCACGAAAGCGCCTTTTGGCCATCTCTACGCTGTTAATACTTTCCTTGATGTCCTGCCATAAATTTTCGGTAGAAAATAAATCCAGTTCCAGCGCTTCTTCTACCGGAATGTTTTTATCCGATAAAAATTCCATGCCGTAATCATTGAAAGCCATAGAAAAACTTATGGGTTCTATGCGGCTAATGCGCCAGGCAAACAGGGAGGCCAGCACCTCGTGTACCGCTCGCCCGGCGAACGGGTAAATACACAAATGATTACCTTCCCTTGAAGAAAAATGCTCAATGAGTAAGGTCCCTTTCACCGGGATGGCCGACCAGCGTTCCTGGATGTTCAGCAGCGGCCTTAATTCCTCCACCTCCCGGTCTTCCACAATTCCCCGGGTATAATTTTCCAGCTTCAGCCGCAACAGGTCGGCCAGTTGGTTAGACAACATCATGCGCCCGCCGGTCCACCGGGGCACATTGCCTTTTTTGGTATTGGCCCGCCGTACCAGCACGGTATTGTCTTTAATGCGTTCCAGACGCAGGCTTTTGCCGGCAAACCAGAACACATCGCCTTTGTTGAGGCGGGAAATAAAGCTCTCTTCAATGGTTCCAATCCGGCTGCCGCCCACGTATTTCACCGTCAGGTTCACGTCGCTCACAATAGTACCGATGGAAAGCCGGTGGTTCCGGGCAATGCGGCGGTTAATGACCTTATGTACCCCCTCTTCAACAATTACCTTATTGTATTCATCGTAATTGTCGAGCGTTTCCCCGCCGGTGGTGATAAATTGCAACGCCCATGCCCATTCTTTTCGCTGTAGGTTGCGGTACCCGTAAGCCGACTGGATAACTGCGAACATTTCTTCCTCCCGGAAGCCTTCTCCCACGGCCAGGGTTACCAGGAACTGCACCAGCACGTCGATAGCATTTTCCAGCGGCCGGCGCGACTCTACCTGTTTCTCCGCCAGGGCCGTTTTAAACGCTGCGGCTTCTAACAGTTCAAGGGCATGAGACGGTAAAAAGTGGACCACGCTGGTTGCTCCCGGCTGGTGGCCGCTCCGGCCGGCCCGCTGAATAAACCGGTTCACGCCTTTCGGGCTGCCTACCTGTACCACCGATTCTACCGGGCGGAAGTCTACCCCCAAATCGAGCGATGACGTACAGACTACTACCTTCAGCAGCCCCTCGTGCAGGGCATTTTCTACCCACGAACGCACTGAGTTATCGAGCGATCCGTGGTGCATGGCCATCTGCCCGGCCAGGTGTGGGGCCTGGTTCAGTAATTGCTGGTACCAGATTTCCGTTTGCGCCCGGGTATTGGTGAAAATAAGCGTCGACTGGCTTTTCTCTATAATGGGCAGCACCATGGGCAGCAGGCGGGTACCCAGGTGACCGGTCCAGGGAAATTTCTCCATCTCTTCCGGAATGATGGTATGCACCTCTATTTTCTTGTCGATATCGGCTTTAATTATTTTTCCCTCCCGATCATTTCCCAACAGGCAGTCGAGTGCCTGTTCCAGGTTACCGATGGTGGCCGAAATTCCCCATAGCTTTACACCGGGGCGAATGTGCTTTAGCAGGGCAATTACCAGTTCCATCTGGGTTCCCCGTTTACTGCCCAGCAGTTCGTGCCATTCGTCAACGATAATGGTTTTCAGGTACTGGAAATGGCGGCGGTTATTTTTCTGGGCAAACAGCAGGTGCATACTTTCGGGGGTGGTGATTAGGCACTGGGGCATGCTTCGCTGTTGTTTCTGCTTTTCCCCCGACCTGGTATCGCCCGTACGCACGCCTATTTTCCACGGAATTTCCAGCGCTTCGCAGGCCCGTTCCATGGCCAGCTTAATATCTTGTGCCAGGGCTTTGAGCGGGGTAATCCAGATAACCTGTAAGCCGGAAGGGTTTCGCAGGTGGTAATCGGTTGGATGGGCCTGAATGTATTCCAGTAAACAGGCCAGCCACAGGGCATAGGTTTTCCCGCTGCCGGTAGGGGCGTTGAGCAAACCGTTATTGCTGTTTAAATAGGCTTCCCATGTTTCTTCC
>CAZIWJ010000105.1:0-11806 GCA_964542855.1 uncultured Roseivirgaceae bacterium | reverse complement strand
CGAAACCGTTGTAGGCCAGTTGGGATGGCCAGAACAGGTTACCAAAGTCGAGGGTACTTTGCATGAAGCCGCCCTGCAGCCCCAGGGAAAGGGTATGCTTGTTGTAAAAATCGATCGGAATCCGGTAAGCAACCGATAGTTCGCCCCCATAAGTTTTCAATTCGCCCAGTTCTCCGGCCATGTCGCTCATAGCGTTAATACCAATTCCCCCCATGTGGCGGTCTTCCTGTCCGCCCTGCTTTAGAGGGATAATCAGGCCAAACTGGCTGGTTTCATACTTTACATTCCCCAGCGTTTGCCTGCGGTAATTCAGGTTAAACTGAATATCCGGGGAAATGCCGGTTGTTGCCGGGTTAATAAACAACGGGGCAGCATAAAACTGAGAAAAACGAAAAGACTGGGCTTCCACCAGCGTTTGCCCGCAAACGACTAACAGCATTACAACGAATAGCGGTATGTGGTATCGGGTTTGTTTCATCTGAACAGGGTGATTTGCCCGCTTTCTTCAAACGAGCGTCCGTTGGTAAATTCACCCCTAACGAAATAAGTATAGATGCCAAACTGGGCCAGTTCGCCGGTGTTTTCGTCGGTGCCGTCCCACCCGGTTTGCCGGGCTTCTGAAACAGAAGTTGTTGTATGCACCCGCTGCCCCCAGCGATTGAATACGTTGAACCGAAAACCCTGGTTGGCAATACGGTTTCCATAAATGCGAAGCGTACGGTTTTCCGGATTGGAGGCATTGGGAGAGAAAGCATTGGGAATAGCCAGTTCATCTTCGAGCAGGTATTCGGAAGTAATACCAAGGGCCAGTACCTGGGTTTTAAAAGGAGATGCGCTGCTAATGGTTCCGTTGTTGCGGGTACCGGTGGTTTCGCCTTTTCCCAGTGAAACAAACCGCGACGCAGACGTATCGGCAGCGATAACTATCGGCCCGAGTAAATCGTTCAGCCCTTCTTCCCCGGTAACAGGAATGCGTACCGGCGATTCACTGAACTGCCCTTCCAGCGTTTCCATCATCCAGTAGGTACTGTTTATCCGCTGGTCGATGGCCTCACTCAGTTCGAGGTTTAAGGTATCGGATTTTGCCTGAACCCTGATAACCAGGTTTACGCCCTGAACGTCCAGTAATTCAACAGGGGCAAATCGATTGCCATCGCCCAGGGGCAGGTAACGGTAACCGGTTCCGCGCCAGGTTACAGCCCCCTCTACAAACGACTGGGCACTGCCGCTAGAAAAAGAAGCATCTCTTTCCATTTGCAGGTAACCTTCCGGTGCCTGGAGGTTTCCGGCCAGCATGGAAACATTACCGCCGACTGTAAGCGGGCTTTCCAGCAGTTTAGGGCCCGAGCCGTTCAGGGTAAGGTTAAAAACCGATTGTGGTAACAGGCTGGCACCCGGGTTGTGGTTAAACAGTTGTTGCCGGTTGCCATCGAGCGTGATGGTACCAATTGCTGCATTGTATGTGCCCTCATTCGTCCAGTTACCGGATAGCACCAAATTTCCCCGGTTGATGATGGCCCCCTGGTTCCGCACATCTCCGTCTACGTTTATTTCTGTATCATCGAAAACCCATATCTGCTGATCGGCAAAGTTTATGATTTGCTGTGCGGTTGCTACCTGGAAAGGCAACAGCATAAGCAAGGTGAAAAACAGGAAGCGAAACAACTGCATGCAGAAAAAAGTGTGAACGTGGAAAGCTTTCAAGCTAATAAAAATATTTCTATAATATAGAATCAAATTAATGTATTATCTTCCTTTATTACAAATTCTATTAAAATCGCAACGCTCGCACCGCTTCTCGTCGCTAGTAGGAAAGAAGGGTGTATTTACGTCGAACAGTTCTTGCAGCACCTTCCTCAGGCCCGCCTCAAATTCATCCTGCACTTCCCGGTAGTCGGTTATTGGCCGCCGGTTTACGGATACGCCAAAGTTATCGCCTTCTTTCTTAATGTTATTTAACCCGGCAATGCAGGGCATAATTTTATGTTCGGGTGTTTGGGTTTGCTTGTAAACCATTGAATACCATAATGCCTGCCTGAGGGCACTGCCTTTATCTTTATTGTGGTCGAACAATTGGTTAATATCTGATATACTGGCATCCACCTGGCCGGTTTTGTAATCGATAATGCGTAGTGTACCATCTTTTAAATCTACCCGGTCAATTTTTCCACCCAGCATCACCTGCTCATTGGCCGGGTTATGGAGGCTGAACGGAATGCTCATGGGCGGTTTTTGCCCAAACTCGAGGTGCAGCAGGGTAAAGGGAGCATACCACTGGTCGTTATCTATAACTTTTTTTACCATGGTTTCTATGGCCTGCCTTACCACCAGTTCCCGGCCTCGTGAAGGAAGGGTTTCACCGGGGGCGAGGTTGTAGTGTTCGCGCAGGGCCTGATCAACAGCTTCCGGTATTTGGTTCTTTAGCCTGTCGAGGGCTGCTTTTTCCACGGTTTTTCCCTGGTAGGAGAGGTAAAGCAGTTCAATAGCCCGGTGGAACAGGTTACCAAAGATGGCTGGATTCACTTCTTCCTGCACCCGGTCGGGTACTGCTATACGGGCCAGCTGGGAAAAATAAAATTGTAGCGGACAACGAACGTAAGTGGCCAGGGCCGATGGCGATAACCGGACTGTCTTTTTCGATTTGCCGGTAAGGTACTGGTTAAGCAAGGCCTGAACGGCCTCATTTTTCTCAATGATAATATCGCGCTGGCTGTGCCGTTCCACCCGGGTAAATGACTGGTCCTGAATTACCTGGAAGCCTTCCGGCCCGGGGAAAAAGTGCCGCCCGTGGTTATCTTCGTAAGCTTCAAACTGTACCTGCCTGATAAAACGGCTGGGTTCCCCGTTTCTGAGCCCCGATGCAGTGGTATTATACAACAAGTGAATATTCTGCGCCGATTGCATGAGGCGGTAATACAGGTAGGCCGATACTGCGTCGGACTGGTTACTGAGCGGCAGCCCGAATCCTTTCCTTAAGTTATTCGGTATCATGGAGTTCATCGGTCGGGTGGGCGGCATAACCTGTTCGTTCATAGCCAGTATGATAACGTGGTCGAAATCAAGGTTGCGGGTTTCCAGCATCCCCATGATTTGCAAACCCCTCAGCGGTTCACCGGTAAATGGAATTTTAATTTGCCGGATAATCTGGAGAAACAGCCGCATGAACGTGGGCAAATTCATAGTCATGGCTTGTTCTTGAAGCAAGGATTCCAGGCGATTCAGGTGGGTAAAAAACTGGTAAATAAATTCAGCTTCCATCACCATGGGGGGCGACAGATCGGTTTCTTCTTCTTCGTTAAATGTACTCAGGGTTTCACTGATCTGGTCGTAAAGGAAAGCCAGGATGTTTTTTAAATAGGCAAAAAGCCCGGTAGTTGCGGATACAGGTTGAAAAATGGCGAGCAGCTTGCGGTTGCTTTCAGCAAAGAACGAGGCGGCCAAAAAAGCCCGGTTACCTTCTTCTATCTGAGTAATCAGCTCTGCCGTGCCTTCACTATCTTTCAGGTACGGGTGGTAGAGCAGGGCCAGGATGTGCTTATGAAAGAAGTGGGTAACCCCTTCCTGTTCAATGGTGGTTTTCTGTAATTCAAATACATGGGCAATTAGTGAGTAGAGCACCGTATTCCGGAGCGGATACCCCATGGTTACGTTAATCCGGCTCAATTCTGCAGGTAGTGAGTGCAGCACCGGCAGCAGCAAATTTTCATCAGGAAGAACAATGGCCGTTCGCTCCACCTCAAATCCTTTTTCCTGCATGTAGCGGCCTACCAGCTCGCCGGCGCGCTTGGCCTGGTCGGTATCCAGTGGCATACCCTGCACGAAAATTTTCCGGTTTGCCCCGGTAGCAATATGCTGAGGGTGCTTCTGTGGAAAAGAATCTTTGAAGCGCGGATCCTTCTGATGCTCCCGAAGAAACATACCAGCTTCCTGCCGGCTTTCAGCTTCCATGTAAAAAGCATCCGTATCCCAGTAAACGCTGGCCTGTTTGTGCTGGCGAAACCAGTTGATAAGTTTTTTTTCTACCGGGGTAAGGGCATTAAAGCCGGCAAAAATAAGTTTCATACCGGTAAACCGGGCGGCTACTTCCCCGGTTTCTTCCAGTTTGGTAATGGCCGATCGGCACAGCATGCCTTTATAAGACATTTTCGCTGACTCAAGCTCCCGGTTAAATTGCTCATATAAAGCAGGAAGTTTTTCCCAGAATGCGAGAAAAGGTTCACGCTGATCGGTTGTTTCCCCCTGGTGCTGCGGAATGGCGGTTAACCAGAACTGTTCAATAGCCTGTCTTTGTTCATCGTTGAGGTAATCGTAAAGCGAATCTATTTGTCGGATGTCCCGGATGTTGGTAAACAATTTTGTGGCGTTAACCTCATACTGATCAATTTCATTAAAATCGTTAATGAGTAAATCGCCCCAGAAGTAAAACTGGTCGAAGTCCTCCTTTGCATTTACTACTTCCTTGTAAACCCTGTACAGGGTAAATACCAGGCTCAGCCGGTCGGCCTGTTGCAAAGGAGTGTGAGCGGCAAATAATTCTTCCAGGTTAATTACTTCCGGTGCCCAAACCGGTTGCTGTACCAGGTTGGCAAGGTGCTTGCGAAAAAACAGGCCCGACCGCTTGTTGGGAAATACCAGGCATACATTCTCCAGGTGCTCTCCGTGTTGCTGATAGAGGTTGTGTGCCAGTTGTGCCAAAAATGATCGGCTTTGATCGTCACGCATTAGCTTAAATTTGCTTTACTTTGTGCCTTTATTCCAGCAGGAAAAGGCGAGTTAATTTACCGGGAAATAAACCCCCGTGTTTTTACAAAAGTTAACAAGTTCTACTGCCTGAACAATAAATAAAAATATTTCGGTAACACCGTTCATAATAACTATTAACACTCAATATCATGTCCCTGAACAGTAAGTACAGCCCGGCTGAAGTAGAAGAGAAGTGGTACGACTTCTGGGAGAAGCACGGATTTTTTCATTCCGAACCTAACCCGGATAAGGAGCCTTACACCGTTGTAATTCCTCCGCCTAACGTAACCGGAGTATTGCACATGGGCCACATGCTGAACAATACCATCCAGGATATCCTCGTTCGTAAAGCCCGCATGGAGGGCAAGGAAGCGGTATGGGTGCCGGGTACCGATCATGCCTCTATTGCCACCGAAGCCAAGGTAGTAAATATGCTGGCCGAAAAGGGCATTAACAAGCAGGACCTCTCCAGGGAAGAGTTTTTAGAATATGCCTGGGAGTGGAAAGCAAAATACGGCGGTATTATTCTGCAACAACTGCGTAAGCTGGGGGCTTCCTGCGACTGGGAGCGGACCCGCTTCACCATGGAAGAAGAAATGTCGGAAGCGGTGATTAAGGTATTCGTCGACCTGTACAACAAAGGCTACATTTACCGGGGCAAGCGCATGGTTAACTGGGACCCCCAGGGGCTTACGGCCCTGGCCGATGATGAAGTAATTTACCGGGAAGTAGATTCCAGGCTGTATTACATTAATTACCCGGTTTTAGAAAGCGATAGCGATTACGTTACCATTGCCACCACCCGGCCTGAAACCATTCTTGGCGACAGCGCGGTTTGTATCAACCCCAACGACGAACGCTACCGGCATCTGAAGGGTAAAAAAGTGCGTGTTCCGCTAATAGACCGGGAAATTCCCATCATCGAGGATGAATACGTTACTATGGAGTTCGGTACCGGTTGCCTTAAGGTTACGCCTTCACACGACGAGAACGACTACGACCTTGGGGTAAAGCATAACCTGGAATTTATAGACATTCTTAACAGTAACGGTACCCTCAACGAAAGGGCGCAGCTGTACGTGGGTGAAGATCGTTTTGAGGTGCGTAAGCGTATTGCCGCAGACCTGAAGACCGGCGGCTTCCTGCAAAAAGAAGAAGAGTATAAAAATAACGTTGGTTTTTCCGAACGTACCGATGCGGTAATTGAGCCCCGTATTTCCATGCAGTGGTTCGTGAGCATGAAAAATATTACCCATCCCGCGCTGGAAAATGTAATGAACGATACTATTCAGCTTCACCCGGCCAAGTTCAAGAACATGTACCGCTCGTGGATGGAAAACGTACGCGATTGGTGTATATCCCGCCAGTTATGGTGGGGGCACCGTATTCCGGCCTGGTACCTGCCCGGCGGTGAAGTTGTGGTAGCCGAGAACGAAAAGGCCGCCCTGGCCAAAGCCCGCAAACAGATACCTGATATTATGGCCAGTGACCTGAAGCAGGATGAAGACGTACTGGATACCTGGTTCTCTTCCGGATTATGGCCAATGTCGGTATTCAATGGTATAAATGAACCTCATAACGAGGAAATTAAATATTACTACCCAACTAACGACCTGGTAACCGCGCCGGAAATCCTGTTCTTCTGGGTGGCACGGATGATCATTTTCGGCTATGAATATCGGAATGAAGCCCCGTTTAAAAACGTATACCTAACCGGTATTGTGCGCGATAGCCAGCGAAGAAAAATGTCGAAATCGCTGGGTAATTCGCCCGACCCGATAGAACTGATTAAAACTTACGGGGCCGACGGTATCCGCGCCGGGATGCTGTTCAGTTCCCCGGCGGGAAATGATTTGCTGTTCGATGAAAAACTGTGTGAACAGGGCAGGAACTTTGCTAACAAAATATGGAATGCCTTCAGGCTGGTGAAAGGGTGGGAGGTAAATGACTCCCTGCCTGCTGAAACCCATGCGCAATCGGTGAAGTGGTTCGATGCCAACTATCATGCAGCACTGGTAGAACTGGAAAAATACTTTAACCAGTTTCGGATCTCCGATGCCTTGAAAACAGTTTACAAGCTCATCTGGCAGGACTTCTGTTCCAGTTACCTGGAAATGGTTAAACCTGCTTACCAGCAGGCTATTGACCGAACCACATACGATGCCACCATTCGGTACTTTGAAAACCTGGTGAAGGTGTTGCACCCGTTTATGCCGTTTATTTCAGAGGAAATCTGGCACCAGATCAGCGAACGCAATACAAACGATTGCTTAATTGTAGCTGCCTGGCCCAGGGCCGGTTCTTATGATGAACAGCTCATTAAAGCCGGGGAAGCCGTACTGGAAGCGGTTAGCCAGGTGAGAAATACCCGTAATAGCCGTCAGATTGCCGATAAACAAGCGCTGAACTTATTCATTAAATCAGACACTCCCGAACTGTACCGGAATTTTGAAGGGGTAATTTGTAAGCTGGCCAACATTGATAAGCTGGATTTTACTGATACCAAAATTGATGGGGCGGCTTCGTTTATCGTGAATTCAGTAAGTGGCGAACCCGATGAGTTCTTCATTCCACTGGAAGGGGCAATTGATGTAGAGGCTGAACTGGCCCGGCTAAACAAAGAGCTGGAATATAACAGAGGTTTTCTGAATACCTGTAACAAGAAACTGGGAAACCAAAAGTTTGTAAACAATGCACCTAAACCGGTAGTGGAAATGGAATACAAGAAAAAAGCCGACGCCGAAGCCAAAATTAAATCGATTGAAGAAAGCATTCAGCGTCTTTCCTGAACACAATAAAAAAGGCCCTTCCAAAGGGCCTTTTCACTATAAAGTATTACATATTACATGAATCTAAATAATATCTTATAATTTTTTAGCAGTTTCAAGTTCCTCTCTTACGGCTTTAAGTTCCTGCTCTTTTTGAGCCAGCTCTTCCTTTATTTTTTTCTCCCGCACTTTGTAACTTTCAATTGACTTCTTCAGCACGGCAGAGTTCTTCTCCAGCTTTTGCTTCACTTCTTCCAGTTCCTGCTGCTTGCGGCCCATTTCTTCCTGGGTAGCCTGTAATTCTTCCATGTTCTGACGCATTTCCTCTTCCTGCGATTGCATCTGCTCGGTAAAGGTTTGCGACTCTTCCAGCAGAGCCTTGGTTTGGGCATTTACTTTGGCGCTGGAAATAGTTGAAGCAATGCTTTCTGCTATTTTTTCCACGAACTCTATTTCATAGTCATTGAATTCGTTAAAAGAAGCCAGTTCAATTACCCCGTGCACCTCCTCGTTTACTACTAATGGAATAATGAGGATACTGGTTGGGTTGGATTCACCCAGCCCGGATGCGATGGAAATGTACTCATCGGGAACTTCAGTCAGGTAAACGGTATCTTTTTCCAGCCATACCTGCCCGGCCAGCCCTTCCCCGATATATACCTTTTGTTCAATGTATTTTTTCCTGCCCCAGGCGTAGCAGGCTTCTATTTCCATGTAAGGTTCCTCTCCCTCTTCAGTATCCTGAATTAAATAAAGACCTCCCTGGTTGGCCTCCATGTATTTAATCATGCTCGACAGAATATTATCAGACAGGGCTTTAACATCGTGATTATTCTGACGCAAAATTTCCCCGAACTTGGCTGTGCCTTCCGTAGCCCAGCTTCTTTTCTTATCGTCTTCGGCAACCCGTTTCAGGTTATCGCGCATTTCCAGTAACGAATTCCCCAGCATATCCTTTTCACTGAGCGGGCTAAATTCGGTATCGTATTCCCCTTTACCGATTTTAGCGGCAAAACCCGAAGTTTCTTCCAGTCCGGTAACCAGGTCGTCTACTGCTACCGACATTTGTCCTACTTCATCACTGCTGGTATTTTTACCCAGTTCTTCAGCCTTTGGAAGTTCCCCTTTGCTCAGCTTTAGAATAATATCTTTCACCCGGTTAATGGGTCGGGTAATGTTACGGGTTAGGATGAAAGCACAGGCCAGTCCGATAATTACCGTAATGATACCAAGGATTAGTATTGTATTCCTGAGGTTTTGTGACGAAGCAATCAGTTTGGCTTGCTCAGCCCGTGCTTCCGCCTGCTTTTCTGCCGAAAGTTTACCCAGTAAAGACCTGATATCCCTCGTTCTTGGCAGCACTTCGCTTTCAATAGATTCTTCTGAAAGCAGCTTGACCATCGGGTCTTCGTAATCCTCGAAAGTAACCAACTGCTTCATGATACCTTTTTCAATTGCCAGCAAATCTTCAAAGCTGGTGAAAAGGGAATCTAGTCGCTTCTCCTGGGTTGAGTCGTTCCATTTTACCGCCAGTTCACCCAGTCTTCGTTTTAAATCGGGGTAGCGAAAATTATGGAGTTCTTTTAGCTCTTGCTTGTCTTCCTGGTTGCCCTGAAGGTATACCCAGTTGGTAATAAGCATTTTCGATTCGGTAACCAGGAGGGTGAAGTCTTTCAGCGCGTTTTCGGACGGGTCAATTACCTGCGAGGTTTCTTTCACAATTTCATTGTTACCATTTATAGTAACAATACTCACTACTGCACTCAGGGTGAAGGTAATGATGAGTGCGATAAACCCGCCAAATATTTTACCGCCAATGGTTAACTTTCTTTTTTTCATGAATTTTTACCGTATGGTTGCTACATCAACCTTATCCAACAATAATTCCGAGCGCTTTCAGCTTGCTACTTATTTGTAAGCCTGCCTCATTAATTGCGCCTTCATTTATTTCAAATCTTAACTTTCCGTTTCTACTCACAAAATTTATCGAGGATCCATTCAGGGCCATTCCGTCCTTTTCGGTAATGACCAGGGTGTTATTCCGGTTTGTTTGTTGCAGCAGCGTCGACATTGTACCTTCCATCCCGGCTGAAACAAAAAGTATGTGGCACTCACTGATTTCTCCGGTACTGGAAAATTTTTTAATGACCAGTTCCTGCTCCCGGGTTTTCTTCTTGGTTTTTACCATTTGCTCAATCGATGCCACTGCAGATGGATTACCGACAAGGCCGATTACAAATTCTCCCGATCGCATGTCAACAGGCCAGTTGATGTACCGGGTGAAATGGTAAATAAATGCTGCGTGCATCCGGTGATCCTGGGCTTCTGCACGTGACCCAAACAGCACAACTAGCAGCATAACGCCGACTATCCTGTTCATTACGATTTCTTTACGTTGGGTTCCTGGAATTACTGCTACAATAATCCAATTATACTGAGGAATAAAAAAGGCAGAGTAACAGGCAAAAGGTACAGCGTAAGGGATGATCTTGAAAAGTAACGAGGAGTTATGAGTAAACATAAAAAACAGCAAGCCGGCCTGCTGTTCTCAATTATTATGTTCGTTCGGGCAGGCATCAGAAGCATAGGTTTACTCCTGCCGAGTATAACCCGCCGCTATCATCGGTTCCCCGGTACTCATGGGTTTGGGTATTTAGGATACCATGCCCGTTCACATATATTTCAATTGCCTCAGATGCTTTATATCCGGTTAGGGCATTAAGCAGTACTTTTGGCTGAATCGGAAGATCACCACCCGGCCCCACGTAGTTTAAACTAACAGTGGTTCCGAACGGGCGGGCAGAAGCATTATTGTTAGCAAATTCATTTACCGGGGTAATCCTGTAAAAAACACGGTAGTTATTGCAATAAAAAAGGATCAGCGTCGAGGTGAAAGGGGAGTTTTTCGCGGGTTTCATCCAGCAATTGCCCATCGAGGAACACAGTTTCCGTAAATGAGCGGCTGCCGTGCATAAAAATCTCTTCCCCCATAGGAGTATACACGGCGCTTTGCCCGGTATAATTCCACCCATTTCCATCGGTACCAATGCGGTTAACGCCCACCACATAACACTGATTTTCAATAGCGCGGGCTTTTAACAGGGTATTCCAGTGGTCGATTCGTTTAGCCGGCCAGTTGGCTATGTAAACCAGTACATCGTACAAATAAGAACCGTCGGGTAGTAAACGATTCCTGGACCATACCGGGAAGCGAAGGTCGTAGCAAATCTGGGGACATATTTTCCACCCCTTTACCGGCTTTACCAGCAACGCTTTACCCGGCGTATACTGTTCGTGTTCGTTACTTAAACGTAACAGGTGCTTTTTGTCGTAAGTAGCAAAACCACCATCGGGCTGCATCCAGAGTAAACGATTATAATACTTCTTATCTTCCTTTACCGGGTAACTCCCCATCATAATCGATTTGTGGCGGGCTGCCTGCTGCTGCATCCAGCGAAAGGTTTTGCTGTTCATAGGTTCGGCTACTTTAGCAGGGTTCATGGTGAAACCGGTATTGAACATTTCAGGTAGTATTACCAGGTCGGCCGTTTCGTCGGCGTAGTAAATAGCTTCCTCAAACATCCCCAGGTTGGCCTCGATGTTTTCCCAGTACAGTTCAGTTTGAATAAATTTAACCAGCAGGTTTTCCTTTGCCATAATGCTTTTTTAAAAGTTACGGGGTTACAAGGTAAAAGATGAGATCGGGTTTATCTATTTTTTGCGTAGGAAGCTCCTCCTTACCTACTGCTCACCAAAAAATTACTATTTTACAAGGGTAATAAGTTAATCATTATTTACGAGTACAAAACCTGTAAATTTTATATTACTAATCATGAAAAAGTAATTTCTCTTTATTCTCCTCCTGTTCGTAATGCTGGGTGGATGCAGCGTACGGTTTCGGCCCGTAAGCTGAAAACGCTGAAAGCAAAAGCAATCGAAGAAATAGAAAGCAATTGTAAGTTTACCCGGGTGATGGTTGATAAGATATTCAGTTTACGAGTTGGTTGAAACCGATCCGGATTATCTGTATTCCCAACATAAAAGCTTTTGGGCTGAAGGCCTCCAACCGGGAACCTCATTTCAGCTAAACTGGTGCTACGCTCCCCCCCAACCCCACGAAAGGTTGAAGGGGAAAAACAGGCGTTAGTGGTATTGCACTTTTCTAATGCCGCATCACTCCAGGCTGTAAATGAGCAGGTTACGCTAGAAATTGGCAAAAGTAAAAGTACAATACCCTATAACTTTTGCATTATTCAAGGCAACTTTTGCATAATCAGCTTCTACGAAGGCCTGGT